>JADFIX010000662.1 GCA_022566435.1 Planctomycetota bacterium | reverse complement strand
TCTTCGTGGATTTCTTGTTGGGCTTGTACCCGTTGACAAACCATTTTCCGTCGGGTGAGAGAGCGATGTCGCCTTCGGGCCTGGGAAACATTTTGGAGTCACCGAATTGCCCGACTTTCTTCTTTGTGTCTACGTTGTAAAGAATCTGTTGAACTTTTTCGCGATTGTTGGATCTTTCGGCACCGATCAACAAGTTGCCTTCGGCCCATTCGGGATGCCCACCGATATGCCTGTCGTGCAGTGTCAATCCGGTGCCATCGGCGTGAATTGAGCACGGCCTGTTGATGTGTTTGCCGTCGTGGCCGTCCCAACCGGCTCGCACAAAGAAGTAAATACGATTTGCGTCACGATTCCAAAGTGTGTGGTTGATGAATAGTCCACTGTGATCCAGATCCGGATTTCGCTCCTTCAATTTGCCTTCGAGCTGACGGTAGGATACGAGTAAGCGTTTTTCGCCTGACTTAATATTCACTATGAATATGCCATCGTTCGCGGGGGCTTTTTCGTCCTTTGACCAGTCCAGCGCTTCGGGGTAACCGGTGACCAGTCTCAGTCGTGCCAGGCGACCGTAATTCAAGGCCAGGAAAGCGGAGCCATCCGCGGCAACACCACCATTGCCGATGTGCGTCTCTTTGTACCGATATTCGCGCACGCGCCTTTTCTGTTTGACGTCGTAAATGACCGTAAAAACTTCGCCCGTTTCAACATCGCGATCGTTAAAAAAGAACTGCGTTTCGGGAGCCAATGGATTCCAATAAAACATAGTTCCCTGTTGTGGGTTCCATGCGTGCGTTTTTTCCACACGTAGAATCTTGTTTCCATTATGGGTGTCGATGAGAATTATTGTGGCGGCCTCTTCGGGCTTAGGAAGGCGATCAATTCGGTCAATTTCCATCCCGACGATGAATCTTCCACTGGCGTTCCACGGGATCGTTTGGCATTGGCCGATGTAGCCGAAAAAATGGTGCTTTGTGCCAGAAGTGAGTTGTTCGATCTTCAGGTCAAACGGAGCCGTTTCGGTGGCCTGTAGGGTAGGCGAATCCGCTGAGAACAACAAACATGCAATGAAGAAGATGCGACGGACTATTGTGGATGTTCGATCTCTTTTCATGATTCGTGCGCTTTCTGGATGGCACTGAATACAAGTGCATTTCCTTCACAGGGGCTTCTGCGGAAAACAGGCGGTTAGAGTCGTCCGCGCCGGAAAAACCGGTCTTCACCCGGGTGGCGCCCAGCGGCGCCAGCAGGCTCATCAGATCCTGCAATTGCGTTTCGGCGCGATGCATCCGCTGCTCGTCGGCACAATCCACGGACACGCCGAGCGGCGCGAAGGCGCCGCTGTCGGATTCGATGGCCGCCACATGCAGCGATAGTTCGTCGGCATGGTCGATCGCATATTGTTTGGCACCCCGGAGACCATTCTCTTCGTTCGTCCATAACACGACGCGAATCGTCCGCTTGGGAACCAGATTCAGCTTACGCAGGACATTGATGGATTCCATGGCCATGATGCAACCGGCGCCGTCGTCGTGGGCACCCTGTCCGGCGTCCCAGGCGTCGATGTGCCCGCCGATGACCACGATCTCTTCCGGTAAGCTGCTGCCGCGGAGTTCGGCGACGACGTTCGCGGACGGCGCGTCGGGGAGGGTCTCGGCTTCCATTTTCAAAGTCACCACCGGCTCGATACCTCGTTTCTGGAAACGTGCTAACATGTCGGCATCTTCTCCGGTGATGGCGGCGGCGGGGATTTTGATTTTTGCGTCGCCGTAGCGCATCGCACCGGTATGCGGCGTGCGAAGACTTCTGTGCGTCACGGAACGAACAAGACAAGCGACCGCCCCTTTTTCCGCTGCAAGTTGCGCGCCTTTGGACCTGAATCTGACGGTACGGCCATACCCGGATCCCTTCTCGTCGTCGTACGGCGGCATCGGATTGTTGAAGAGGACGATCTTGCCGCGAGCCCCATCGCCGAGCGTTTCCAACTCGTCTTCATCGACGACCACCACGACCGGTGCGGTGATCCCCTCCGGCGGCGTGCCGACCGACCCACCCAGCCCGAGCAAAGGCATCCGGGCAGCGCGAGGTCGGACCATCGCTAGTGATTCTCGACCGCGCACCCAATGCGGCACCATGACCTTCTCACGGTGGACGTTCTCCTGCCCGTCGGACCGAAGTTTCGCGATCGCCCAATCAATGGCCTGTTCGAGGCCGGGCGACCCGGACGGGCGGTGGCCGATGTCATCACAGAGTTCAGTCAGCTTCTCGTATGCGTCATTGCCGGCAAGCGTGGCCTGAATGATCTTCTCGGCGGCATCTTTGTAAGCCGATGCGAGGGGGCCGCGATCCTGCGGTGCACCTTGGTTTTTCGGTGCGGTGGAAACGCTGAAGCCGATCGACAACGTGAAAAAAAGACTGAAAGCAACTGAACTCATGAGAAGATCTCCAAACTACCGGTTGAGGAAGCCGAGCCTGCTGGGTGGATACTCCCATGGCGGCCCGTTGAAGGACCGGCGGATTCTATCATTCCAAGCGGCGGTGGCCAGCGCCGTATCCGGCGCTGCTGAGATCGCCCCAACGACTGGTCATTCCACGCCATGACTTACCCGACTTCTTTCACTCGAAGCCGTGAAAGACCGATAAATGGGCCTAGGCGGGCGTTGCGCTCGCGAAAGTGCGGTGCCAGTTGCCATTTGTTGGTTTCATGAAAGACGCGCCAGCCAAGAATGCGCGGGCTCCTCGCCAGCCGCGCAGTAGGATCATTGCGATAGATTGTGTGCTCCTCGTGGCACTCGGAATCGCCGGTCAATCAGCCGCGTTCACCTCGAAGATGGGGCGGGCGATTGTCTGCGTCGATTCGTATCAATACGTCGCAACGGCCGAGGCATTGCTGGACCCGGAATTGACGCCGCATTTCGAAATGCGCAAGCCGGGCTATCCCTTGTTTCTGGCGGGCGTCCAATTCCTGACCGGACAGCTCGGGTGGACGGCGGTCGTCGCGAATCATTTGCTGCTGGCGATGTTGCCGCTGGCGGCGTACGGTTTCGGCGTGCATCTTCGATCGCGGGGGCTCGGATGGGTCGCCGCCATTCTTCTTCTCGCCCGCTTGCAGACAGCCTTCCCCATGCGAACGGCCGACTTCGGAAACTGGATGATGTCGGAAGCGCTCTTTACGTTTCTGCTCTCGTTCGCGCTTCTCTTGTTTTTCGTGGGGCTACGCCGCGATCGATTCGTTCGATGGATGGTGCCCGCCGGGATTTTGATGGGTTCGGCGTGGCTGACGCGAGGCACGGTGACCGCCGTTATCCCCATCGCATTTCTTGCCATCGTGTGGATCCACCGCTCCCGGCGTCGTCGAATGTTGGCGATGAGCGTGGCGTTTGTGCTACCGATCGCAGCATTCGTCATGTTTGAATGCAGCCTCAACCGGATCTACGGAGGACAGTTCCGCCCATCACACGGCACCGGAGGATCGTGCATGTGGGCGTATCGCATGCAGGCCTTCCAGGGCGCCGCGGTGCCGGAGTCAGACGAAGTGCGGTTCCTCTTGGCGCTCCTACCCGAAC
>JADFIX010000001.1 GCA_022566435.1 Planctomycetota bacterium | reverse complement strand
CTCCTTCGACGAATTTCTCGGTTGGCTTTTGACCATCAATCGCCGCTGCAGCCGGCGGCTCCCCTGGTACCGCTGACGGCTGCTGGGATCGTGCGACCGAGTCTTCAGGTTCTACCGGCGAGCTATCAAGCCCATTCATCTCTTCGGAAATCGTATCGTCGTCACGTACGGTCTGGTCGCCAGCCTTGGCGAGTACACGCACCATGTCCATAAGGCCGGACAATCCAAAGCCCCGCTCGGCGGTCGCCTCCGCCTCCCTCGATCCATCGGTGATCGCCGATTCTTTCAAGTCTTGGTCTGCCGTAGCGGGACCAAATTCACGGGCCCCGGTCAATACCTTGCCGGCTAGCGCGTCGCGAGCCCTAGGCAATCCACGCAGTCTGATCGGCCCGACATGCAGCTCGACCTCATTCGTGACGGACCATTGTTCGATTTCATCAAAAAGCGCGTCGCGATCGCTCACCGTGAGGTATACGAGAATCTGCTCTTGGCGCTCGTCGCCATAGTTGACGCCCGACGCCCCTTGCAAGAAGAACCCGTTCTTCGAAATCTCAGTGAGCTGTGTTTCGTCCGGCGACATGGCCGCGTCGACCACATTTCGCGACGTGAGAGCACCGACCAACCGCCGTGCGAATTCGCCGCTTTCCACGCCGTCCCGCGCCGGAATCGCGAGTTGCCATTTCTCATTAGGGAAGGAATGTTTGCGTAAGTGAGAAACTTTGCCGTCAAGCGCCAGAATCTGCTCGACATTGGCTACCGCAAACAGCTTCGCAGGATCAACCTGATGTCTCCGATCGACAGGCACGGCCGGCAACTTCGCCCACGCTCCGGCCGGTTCGGCGAAATCCTTCGCACGTTTCTTCCGCGATGGCCCAAATGTCCGTTTCTCAGTAAGGGTCTTGGTAGGCGCCGACGAATCGTCGAGAGAATCGCCTGCCGCCGGCGCCACGGATCTGCGGGAAGTCACGGCTTCTTTCAAAACAACATCACGACTCTTCCTGGTCGACGCCTCTCGAATCACTTGTGATTCATCGACCGTGGGCTTTCGGTTTGACACCACGACCTGCCCCTCCAGATTGGTATTCGGATCGTACGAATACCACAGGACCCCCGTCGCCACGACGGCAATCCCGGCCGCCATGGATAGTAGTGTCGACCAAGGCGATCGCCCTCTTGGTCCGGGGAGGGACTCGAACGCATCCGTATCCCCGAGCAATTCCGCCCGCTCCGCGTACGCCGCGATATCTTCAGCGATCGACGCCGGCGCGTCGTGACGGGGAAGCCCCTGCACGATGTGCACCATTTGCCGTAGCTCGTCGAGCAGTTTTCGAGCATCCTGGTCCTTGAGGAGCACCCGCTCGATCAGGGCTACGTCGTTGTCGTCCAGCTCCCCGTCGACATATCCTGACAACAGCTCGGAAAGTTCTTCGCGATTCACGTCGTTCACTCGTCCAAATCCCTTCGTCGCTGTGTTGCAAGAAAAGACTCACGCAATGCCATTCGCCCCCGATGCAAACGCGATCGCACCGTTCCCACTGGAATATCGAGAATCTCGCCGACTTCTTGGTAATTCATTCCTTCGATATCCCGAAGAACGATGACGGCGCGGTGATCCTTGTCAAGCGAATTCAGGGCGCGGATAATCGCTTGCCGGGCGTCGGTGTCACCACCCGTGTCAAGGGACCCGGCGGCGTCGCTGTGGTTCTTATACGCGACCAACGCCGCTGCCTGAGTTCCCGACGCGTCCGCAATCTGATCAAGCGACCGCATCTGCTGAGTCGCCGCCTTGCGTCGCCCGGAAAGTGCCAGGTTCACCGCAATGCGGAATATCCAAGTGTAGAACCCACTCTGGGCGCGGAAGGAGTCAATGTTCTCCAGTGCTTTGACAAACGCGTCTTGCGTATAATCCCGCGCGTCGTCCAAGTGTCCGCAGATACGCCAGCATGCGTTAAACACCCTGTCCTGATACTTCAGGACGAGCTTTCCATAGGCTTCCGTCCGGCCCTCTTTGACCCTCTCGATGACCGCCAAGTCCTCGAGAGGCAGAGTGCGGCCGACTTGCCCTCCGATCGTTTCTCTCCATGGATTTGGATGCTCTGCCACCGCTCGGGTTCCCCAGAACTGCCTTCGACCGAAAAAAACCACATCCGCGTCCCCGGCATCTTCAGAGTATGTACGACGCCGGTCAAACCATCGGCCCAAAACGGCTCATTTCTTCCGCATCGCCAGAATAAAGCCAAGACCGCCGTTGACAGATAGATGATAAATCCTAATATCCGGATAGTAGGATTCATTACGCGGACGGGTTTGTTTGACATGGAACCGGAAACCCTATTCAAGGCTCTCGCCGATCGAACGCGGCAGCGAGTCCTCGCCTTGCTTACACGGCATGAACTCGCTGTTTCCGAGTTGGTCGAGGTATTGCAGCAGCCTCAATCGACCGTCTCCCGGCATCTCAAAGTGCTTCGCGATTCACAGCTTATTCGGGATAGGCGTGTCGGCACTACAATCTTGTGCTCGTCCTTTGAAAAATCGAATGACCATGACGGGTCTCCGTTGCGTCATACAATTCTGGATTGGATCGGCGAACAACCCCTGCCCACCGGATTGGACGAGCGACTGACCGCGGTTGTCCACCGACGGCGCCGCATGAGCGACACGTTCTTCGACGAAGTCGGACGGCGGTGGGATTCGGTCCGCGAATCCAGCTTCGGCCAACGCTTCCATCTCGAAGCGATGTGGGCACTTCTTCCCTCCGATTGGATTGTTGCCGATATTGGCACGGGAACGGGATACCTTCTCCCGTTGCTCGCGACACAGTTCCAACGGGTGATTGCGGTGGAGCCTGTCGCAAGGATGCTGGAAGCCGCTCGCAATCGCGTCGAGGCGGCCCGACTGTCGCACGTCGAGCTACGAGCGGGAGACCTATCCGCCTTGCCGCTAAAGAATGGTGAGGTGGATCTCGCCGTGGCGGCGCTGGTTCTCCACCATGTCCCCGCGCCGTCGGAAGCGGTCATGGAATTGGGTCGCGTCGTGCGCCCGGGCGGAAGCGTCTTGATTATCGAACAAGTCGCGCACGACGACCCCGGGTTTCACAGCCGCATGCAAGATCAATGGTGGGGTCTTGACCCCGTGGACATTATTCGTTGGTTTCGGGAAGCCGGGTTTTGCGATGCGCGATCGCGTCCGTTGTCGACGGTCGATCGGGCTGCCGATGCACCGGAATTGTTTGTCGTGACGGCGCGGAGGGTTGCGACGGAACCCCGAAGGTGAACAATGGAGACCGAAACGAAAACACGAACTATCGGAGAACGATGCGATGACAACGGCAGTGCAGGATTTCAAAGTAGCCAATCTAGACCTTGCAGATTTCGGTCGAAAGGAAATTCTCCTTGCGGAGCACGAAATGCCGGGCTTGATTGCCCTGCGCAAGGAATATGCGGACGAGAAGCCTCTGCGGGATACCCGCATCATGGGTTCTCTGCACATGACCATTCAGACGGCCGTACTGATCGAAACGCTCGAGCAACTCGGTGCCGATGTGCGGTGGTGTAGCTGCAACATTTTCAGCACGCAGGACCACGCCGCAGCTTCGATCGCCCACGCCGGCTTTCCCGTATTCGCATGGAAGGGTGAGAGCCTGCAAGAATATTGGTGGTGCACGAACAAGGCACTTTCGTTCCCCGAAGGCGGGCCCACGCTGATCGTCGATGACGGTGGTGATGCGACCATGCTAATCCACATGGGCTACGAGGTCGAGAACGCCTTCGCCAAAGACGGCTCACTTCCCGATCCCGACGCGGCCGACAACGAAGAGATGGCCTGTGTCCTACAACTCCTTCGCAACGAGCTGCAGAACGACCCACAACGTTGGCACAAGACTGCGCGCGGCATGATCGGGGTGAGTGAAGAAACGACCACCGGCGTTCACCGCCTCTATCAAATGCAGGAAAAGGGCGCGCTGCTGTTTCCGGCCATCAACGTCAACGACAGCGTCACCAAGAGCAAATTCGACAATCTCTACGGCTGCCGACACTCGCTCGTCGATGGCATCATGCGGGCCACGGACGTCATGCTGGCGGGAAAGACGGCCGTCGTCTGCGGCTATGGCGACGTTGGAAAGGGATGTGCCCAAAGCCTCCGAGCACAGGGATCACGCGTCCTGATTACAGAAATCGATCCTATCTGCGCGCTACAGGCCTGCATGGAAGGCTACGAAGTCGTAAGGCTCGAAGACGCCGTCTCCCAAGCTGATGTCTTCGTCACCACAACCGGCAACAAGGACATCATCCTCATCTCCCACATGGAGAAAATGAAGAACCAGGCCATCGTCTGCAACATCGGCCACTTCGACAACGAGATCGACATGGGCGGCCTGACGGCGTATCCTGGGATCGTCAAAGAGAACATCAAGCCGCAGGTCGACAAATGGATATTCCCCGACGGTCATGGCATCCTCGTGTTGGCCGAGGGCCGCCTGGTGAATCTGGGCTGCGCCACGGGTCATCCGAGTTTTGTCATGAGCAACAGTTTTTCGAATCAAGTCATCGCCCAGATGGAATTGTTCCGAAATTCCGACAGATACGAGCGAAAGGTCTACGTGCTGCCCAAACTCCTGGATGAAAAAGTTGCCAGACTTCACCTTGACCAGCTCGGCGCGAAGCTGACGCGACTCAGACCGGACCAGGCGGAATACATCGGTGTGAGTACCGAAGGGCCGTACAAACCCGAACACTACCGCTACTAGCGGTGCCGGGCGGCGTTGTCCAAAGTCTCCCGCGTATTGCGTTGGCGAATTGGCCACAACGAAGACGGTCGGCGCCATTGTCGACCGTTTTTTGCGCGCCAAGCGCCGTAGGGTGCGTCCCGGACGCAGCGATTTTTTGGTCCATTCGCCCGCGCGACCCTCGACGTCGCCGAAATCCGATGGCTTCATCTCCCCGCCTGCGCACGGGCACATCCAAACAAAGAAAAGGTGCGTCCGGCACCCTACTTCTCTCGGACGCACTCGCCGCTGATTCGCGTGCGTGAGAACCATGCAAAAGGCCCCCGCGACTTTATGTCGCGGGGGCCATGAAGTACGCACACGTCAAGAACACCACGCGAGCGGCGTGGAAACACCTACCGCTACGGACAGACCGGCAAGCCTTGCGTAATCCACTGATCGAAAGCGCCTGCACCGTTCAGCAGGTCGATCAATCGTAGAATGTCCGATCCTAACGTCACACCACTACGGTCCATATCCGTCGCATAGATGGGACGGCCGAAGCCCGGCACGAGATTGATCGCGTTGATCAGGGCGTTGATGTCGCTCGCAGCGCTAAGACCATCTCCACTGGCGTCCGCCGGCAAGTAACCCATGCACCAATGATTTCCGGAAGGCGTGTGCTCGATACACGTCCATTCTCCCGGCGTAATCTTGTCGTTGAGCATCACCGTGGCCGTGTTGGCCGGACCGTTGATGACGACAGAGCTGATGCCCGGCGTACCGGCAGTTACTGTGAAATCGCCAGCCGCCAGGCCGAACGCCGCCGGATCACAGGTGAACGACAACACCATGCGGTCCCATCCTTCTCGAGCGGTCGCATCGTTGATATCGTGAGGCTGACGGGCGTCGATTGCGCAATGGACCGGCTGATCGACCGCAAGCGGTGCAATCGCATTGGCATCGGCGAAGACAATGCCGGTCAAGTCAGTGATGCCGCAAACCACCGGACAGACCGGACAGACGGCCGGCGGCACACCCGCATCGCAGCAATCCGGGATGCCGTTGTTGTTGACGTCAAACTCGCAACCAAACGACGGACAGAAAAACGGGCCTTCTTCGCATGGCTCACCGGCGGCCACGAAGGGCGCACAGTCAATCGGATTGCCTTCGTCCATCTCACACTCGTCCGGCACATTATTGCAGTTACAGTCGTTGATTTCGCCGGCGTCGAGTTCGCAGGAGTCGAGTCTTGCGTTCTGATTGCAGTCCAGACCGGGATTTAACCCAATTTCGATTCCGTCGGGAACACTGTTGGAGTTACAGTCGTCCGGCACACACGAGTGTCGTATCGTTCCCGACGGTTCGCCACCGGACACTCCACCCACCCTCACGAAGTACCACTGATTCGCGAAGGTCGGCACGACGACGTAGGAAGAAGGCGCACATTCACTGACGCATTCAGCGAGGACGCATGCCTCTTGCCCGAAGCATTCCCACGGGCGGTTGTTTTCGTTGCCGTTGCGTCCGCACTCCGGTTCGCAAACACTCCCGTCGACACAGTCCGTGATACCGTCGCACGGATCGCCGTTCGCGCAGGATCCGAACATCGTCGCATCGCACTCTGTGTTAAGATCGTGTTCGCAGACGCCCCGAATACATAGGGATTCGTCGGAGTCACATATACCGTTCGTGCATGCCGTGTCCTCGGGACATTCGGAATCGCTTGTGCAGAAAGCCCGAATGCAAGCCGTCAATGACGACTCGCCCCTGCCCACCTTACAAGATCCCTGCGAACAAGAATCTTCATCGGGGTCGCAAACGGATCCGTCCTCGCATTTTCCGGGCACCGTTTCACAAACGGCCCGCCGGCTATCGACACAAGCTGACAAGCCCGGACAATCAGCGTCGGAATCACACTGCATCCCGGTCCCCTGACAACCCAGTTTGCAATCTTCGTGGGCGTCGCAGACGTCCCCGCGGATCGTGCACGCCGGACTGATCGTCGCGTCGTCATTCCAACCGACCAGGTTTGTCGGCGGACACTGGAACGACAGGTCGGTTCGGTACACGGCCAGCGTCGTCGCCGGGTTCTCTTCCCCAAGATCATAGCCGCAGGTTTGGATAATCATATTTCCCGCACAGGTGGACTGCGCCAAGAACCACGTATCGTTCGTCATGCCGGGAAGCAGCGGCTCCGGCGGACAATCGAGGGAGGCATTCGCGAGATCGAACGGCACGCCGTTCGGGTCGTCCGGAAGACCCTGGTTCTGGGCAAACTCACAGATGCTACCGATTGGCGGCGCTTGAGCGCTCGGGCAGGGTGACTGGATATCAATATCATATCGCCCTTGAGCGCTACCTGTGCTCGCGGCCATCATAATGTAGTACGTGTCACCGACTGTCAAATCCACGACACATACGCTAGCCAGGCAATTTCCATCAGGGCAGTTTTCGCCGCTGCCACCGCAAATCCCCGCGTCGTCGTTGCACGCGATCACCTCGAGCGAGTTGCACTCGTCCAAGTCATTCCCATCGTTGGTTTGGTCGACTGCCTTGAATACCTGAATGAGGGAGTTAATCGTCCTGGACGACCCCGGCGTCGGGCAGTTATGGATTCTGGCCGAACCATGCATGGCCTCGAATTTGTACCAGATCGTGCCCGCCCCACCGGCACCCGCGCCACGCTTGTTACAACAGAATCCCGGATCGTCAAGCCTCGAAGTGGCGAAATCGTTATTCGCACGTTTCGATCCACTGCAGCGATCGGAGCCCGACGTACATGCGCCGCCGTCGTCATCGTCCTCTAGAATGAATTCGAAGGCGCCTTCGTTGGCTCGGGTGCTGAAACACTCGTCGTTGCCCGGCGGGAACTCGCAGTGGTCGTCGGCGGTCGAGACGCATGAATTATCCCAGGTTTCACCCTGTGAACCGTCGCAGCACGCAGGACGTATGCCGCACACCACGCCGCAGCATCCCAAGTGATCGCAGCCCTCTCGACCGGTACAGACTCTGAAATCGATCAGGCAGTGAGTCCCCTGGGGGCAATCTCTATTGTCTTCAGCGCACACGCCCTGGCCCGTATCGCAGTCATTGTTAAATTGACAGATCTTGCCGGTGCATCGCCCTGCGTCCTGCCCCCCCGTAGGATTATCACAGGTTCCATAGCCGGAGCCGCTGCAATTTGCGTCGAACGTGCAACTCCGGTGCGTAAGACTGCACCGCCAATGACACACGTGTTCAGGTTCCACGTCGGCGCAGTCACCAACGGCATCGAAACATGTGAAGTTCGGACAAAACTGGTCGCCTATACCGCAGAATTTGCCCGCACCCCACCTGGCGCACCGCAAACTACACAGACCAGCTTCATGAACACACACATGTCCCGCATCGCACGTCTCTTCGTCCGGACAGTCGAAACCATTATCGCAGACGCTATCAGGGCAATCCCCATTATCGTCGCAGGGACGACCGCCGCGAATACCTTCCGTACAACGCGGACGGCAGTAATCACCGCTGGTGGAGCATTTCATACAATCGGAGTTGCCCTGATCGGGGTTATTGAGATCGCACGCCCGCCCCGTGAATTCACCGTTGACCTGACACCCCGTCACCCCACAGGTGCGTTGTCCCGGGCATTGGGCGTTGTCATCGCATATGCCTTCTGGCTCGCAGTCGCCATCGCCACTGCAGGGCTGTCCGAAGTTCGGACCGCCTACGCATACCGGCTCACAGAAGATCGGATCGACGTCGGTTATGCAGTCTTCCAAGCAGTCGTCGCGCGTGCGATGATTGCAGTTGCTGTTCGTTCCGCAGCACGAGTGTGTGCCGCACGGTGGCTCGAACGTGTTTTCCGCACACGTGGAGTCGATCTGCCACCGTGTGCCCAGGCAGGACGTCACGGGCACGCCGATAATCTCCTGGGTTTTCTCATCCAGCCCCCCATCGAAGCACTCCATATCGCGTCCCGGTTGGTCGGGCTGATTAGGACAACACGCCCCGCGTGGCGCCTCGCCACGGCAGAAGATGGCCGCATAGAAGACCGCAGGCGTATTGTCCCCGTCCGTAACCGCGACCCATCTGTTCCGTTGAAGGAGGTCCACATCGTAGGCGAACAAGTCCGGACCGCTGGTGCCAGCTTGGTTGATGTTGACTTCCATGGCACCGGTGTTGGTCCTATTGGACGACCACGTAATGAAGATCGGTTGGTCGTTCGTGTTGATCGACAAGTTCACGTCTTCATCAATCGTGAAGTGCGACACTTCCGCACTTCCCCCAGCAGCTCCGTCGCCTCGCCCTGAAAACGTTTCCGCATGCCGGATGTTCGGGTCCTCGCCATCGGGAGTGTTGGGGTTCCCGTCTGTAAGATTGGGCCATCGAATGTCGATGTTCATCAGAAACGCACCGGCCGTGCCCTTCATGCCGAGTTCATACGCGCTGAGGATGCAGCTGTCGACTGTCAGGTTTATGTCGTCGCCAAGCCGAGTCGTCGGGTTGGTGAACGCCGGACGAGTGCCGCCGAGGGGAAGTATCACACCACCGATATCCGAGGGAAGGAACGCGGGCTTGTTGGGGTTCGCCGCCAAATAAGCCAGAAAGTGCGTTTCACACTCGACGGGTGCGAGGATTTCGGCATAAAACGTCGCATGGGGAAACGTCGGCCATCCGGCGAACCAAGCCGTGCAATGGCCATGCAAATCGTCATAGGCGTCGGCTGAAAACCCACGGGTCGGCGTTTCTCCCATGACCACCGCGGCTTGTTCAGTGTCGAATCGAAGCCGTATCCACACCGTCGGGGGAATTTGGAGCGGATCCTCCACGCAAAGAATGAAAGTCGGCTGACACTCAGATTTATCTTCACAATTCGGGTCAGCGAGGTCGCACGCGGACCCATCGGTGCAGATTCCCGCCGAGCAATTCTGCTGCGAGACCGAACACGGATCACCGACGCATTCAGACTTGACACACGTAGACCCGTCTTCACAAATGAGCGGCGGGCAGTCACTTCCGTCGCCGCAGAGCTCGTCCTCATCACACAAAGTTCCGTCCGCGCACGGCGGCCTATTGGGCTCGCAAAGGGCGCCGTCGCTGCAAGTTCCGTTCCTACACTTGGATCCGTCTAAACAAGCCTGTTTTTCGGCGTCGCACGCGGAATCGTCCGCGCAAAGTCCGGCAGCATGTGCGGTACACTGAGTTCCGTCCGCACAAACCGGCGTGCATGGGGTTTCGTCTTCGCAAGTACCGTCCGTGCACGGAGACCCGTCCGAACAAGGCTCCTCATTGGGGTCGCACGCGGTTCCGTCGCCGCAAATTCCGTACATGCAATCCTGTAGTGCGACCTGGCACGCATCGCCGCTGGGGCAAACACCGTCGTTGCACATGCCGCGATCGGAATAATCCAAGACGAGGTCGTGAAACTGCCCTAGGTCATCTTCCAGGCCGGTATACTGTACCAAGGAATCTGGAATCGACGAGCCGCCCTCCAAAGGGCAGCCGTCGTAAAGCTCGATGTCCGCACGAAACTCGCCATCACCATCCTCGACGCCACCGGTGACACGAACCTCGAGCGAGCAGATAGAGCACTCCCTGACGAGTTCCGTCACCAAATCGTCGGCGATTCGTTTTCCGCGTCCCGGTCGATAGCCAAACTGTCCGCGTTTCGAAGTGTAGATTTCCTTGATTTCCACATCCACCCCGTTACAGCCCTGAGATACTCCGGCAAGGGCGTTTCTCATCGGATGCCCGTCGGGATACCGCTTCTTGACCGTATATACTTCCGGCAAGCGAAAGAGCTGGCCTGGCCTCATATCACTCACGAGAATGTCGACGTTTTCGGACGAAGCCGATTTGACCTTGACCTTGACTGGCGCCGAATCGGCTGTTTGCACGCCGATCGCGACCGCCAGTACACAGGCACAAAGACCGCCGACCCAGAGTACTCTATTTCGCATCGTGTCCATCTCGTATCCTCTGCAAAAGTCCCACACGAAGTTGCTCGTTCCAATGTCGGAATCCGTTCCAGGCTACGTCAACTCGGATTGAATTCCGGTATTGAACCCCCGTTTCGAACCGGCCGGAATCGGACGATCCGCTTGCTGCTGGCACCCCAAATCATTACTCGTAGGATCGCGACCACGATCAATCCGTTCGACCACGAAACCCCAACTACTCATTCCCCGTAGCGCCGCCGCCCAACGTTTAGAACAACGCTATCCCGTGCGGCGGCTCATGAGTAAACGCCGACCCCTAAGTCGCGATCACCCATGGGACGCGACTCGGAGGGCCTCAATATTACCGACAAAGGGCCTGCCAAACAAGGCCTACCGGACAAAAGGATAAAAATTTGCTTTCACCCCAGTTTGCCCCAGTCGGCCGACGGTTTTTTCCATTCCCAAGGCCGATGCACTACCGGCGCGATCGATCCGTACACCGCCCTCGAATCACGGTGTAAAGACCCGGTTCATCCTATAAATACCCGTGAAAACCGCGTCTTTGGTTTCCCATCTTCCGCCTCAATTGCAACCCCTGAGAATCGCGCAAAGTCCATCTCGCTGAACCGACCATTATCGCACTTCAATCATAGGCGGCGCCCGAGTGGCGAGTCAAAGACCGATATTTGCCCGGCGTTCGGTGTACGGCAACGGCCGGGGGATAAGAGCGGTGGCGAATTCCCGGAACCACGCGGACGTCGCCCCGGATACGCATCGGATTCGGGACATCACAACCTCCGATAACCCTGGGTTGGTTTGGGACCCTTGGGGCCATCGCAGCTCCCGCCGCGACATGAAGCGATCCGACTTCGAGCGACGCTGGGATCACAAACATACTGGGTACGAGGAGTCCGATCCTACTCGGTGCTGGAGAGCGAGACACTTCTGGCAGATGTGGTGGCTCACTTGAACAAGAGACTCATCCTAAAATGACCGCGAGCGCGAAATCGCACTTCATGCGCTCCTTGCGCCGCTCGCCCTTCCGTGTAAAATCGTGGCAGCGTAACTGAGGTCAATTCTCCACTTCGGTTCCTGCGAAAACACTTGACTCGTTGCAGGCAATCCATAGCCGCCATCCGGGCAGCGCATGGCCCGAACGCATCAGAACCACGCTTATCGGTCGTGACTTGAAGCACCGTCGCGGCTTCGCTACACTGGACGGTCACTTTTCGGTCGGGTGTTGGGCACATTTGGGAGGCAGGCCATGCGAAAACTAGCTGCTTTGATGATGATGGTGGTCGTGGCGGGTTGCGGGGGCGTGGTAGACCCAGAGGCGGGCCTGCCAATCCCGGGTTTGGCGGGAGAGGTCGGCCCAGTGGGTCCACAAGGTCCTGCGGGCCCTGCGGGTCCAGCGGGTCCACAGGGTCTACGAGGATTTCCTGGCATATCGGCGGATTCGTCACTCTTGTCATGGGGGTATTTCCACGGGCATTCTCGGAGTGGAGAAATACGCGTGTCTGATTCTGGCGGACCTATTTCAATAAGAACTTTTACTCGACTTGGAGAAGGCGAATATCGTATCGTCTATAACATTTCCACCGTCGAAGCTGGAATTGGCGTAGCCATAATTGCCACGGGAATTGGAGTAAGGACGGCTAGAGACTTCAACGGATTAACGATTGTCAGTGTGAGCCAAGCTCCTCTTGAACGCCTATTAACGGTAGACGTTTTCACGGCGACCAATGTTATTATTGGGACACGCTTGGCAGAATTGGATGCGCTATTTTCACTAGCCATTTTTGGCAACTGAGCGGATCAGGTCATGCGCCAGCCGACGCAACAGAAGACTCGATATAGGACGTGACTTGAATTCTCGTCGCGATTCCGGTACACTGGACGGTCACGTTTCGGTCGGGTGTTGGGCACATTTTGGGAGGCGACGAATCATGCGAATACTTGCTTGTTTGATGATGGTGGTCGTGGCGGGGTGCGGGGGTGTGGTAGACCCGGAAGCGGGCCAGCCAATCCCAGACCGCCCAGGAACAGTGGCGGTTTGTGGTGTGTCGGCTACCTCCGGAAGTGAAAGCGCGCTGACTTGCTCTGATTTTTGTCGCCCAAGCCAAGTCGTTTCACAAGCGATTTCGCCGTGCGAAATATCGGCCGACTCAGGATCATGCCGTGCCGAATCAACTTCTCAATTCGGTTTTGTCACCGTGGGAATTTGCTGCATCTGCCAACCACGTTGAGAGGTAGAATCATGCAAAAACTAGCTGTTGTGTTGATGTTGGTGGCGGGGTGCGGAGGTGTTGTCGATCCAGATGCTGGGCGGGTTATTGGTGGGACAGGGATTTCTGACGATGCAGGAAGCAACCCTGCGCCAGTCGCGACGACGCCAGTCGCGACGACGCCGGTCAGGAATGCATTCGACGGTTTCTGGCGCCTCGTGAGCACAATTGAGCCACGTCAGGTCATCGTC
Organism: Planctomycetota bacterium; assembly: GCA_022566435.1. Taxonomy (GTDB): domain Bacteria; phylum Planctomycetota; class Phycisphaerae; order UBA1845; family UBA1845; genus JADFIX01. The sequence goes on along the minus strand of JADFIX010000001.1, from coordinate 3,702 downwards.
GGCTTCAATGATATCTTGATAGAGGTCCAAGATGGACGCGCAGTGTGTGTGACGGAGGGGCAGACATTTGCATGCGAGGTTAACTGGGGTCGCCCCTCATCAGCTCGCCCCATTACCGACAACGGCCTAGTCCTTATTCGGTTTACGATGGACTTTCCACTGTGTAATTACGATGGCATTTCCGCATTTCTGGACGAAAAAAGTATTGAAGTTTCGATCGTAGGGTCGGCGATTGCGGGAACGAAAGGGCTCGTTTTTGATGTTGACATTAAACAGAGATACATCTTCTCTGGTGAGACCGTGCTGAGCAAGGGCACGCTGGAACATGACCCCGGAGACAGGGACAATTCCTGCGGATTCTAGCCGAACGCAACATAACGTAGATTATCGGGTTCAGTCGTCGAAATAATCAAGCTGCCGGCGCAATATCCGCGCGAGTTGCGACATGATGTGCCACAAGTACTGTTCTAGAAACGACCCCCTCGCTGAAACCCCATTTTTATTGAGAGCTTCGCGCGTTCTCCCATGGCGCGTGCGCGGCATTCTTGCAGAAATTACACACTAAACCATAGTGCCATTGTGACGTCATGGACGCACCGGGCGTTGCTCTGGCAATCCGCGCACCAGTGCCATGATCTTGGCATGTCGCGTTTGCTTTTCGTGAATCGTGTTGAATACTTCATACGGCAATAGTGCCGCGGAGAATGACACGATGAACGGAAACAATGCACCGAATATCGGCGACTTGCGGGAGATCGTTTTTGATTGTGCGCGACAATTCTTGACCGACGTCAGTGCGACGGAGATCGCGGAATCGGTAGCCGATGCAATCGAGACGATGGACGTGCTCGAATTGTCGGACGAATGCGAATCTTGGGAACGGGTAGACGCGATCGCAGCGTAGGCAAACCGAAACTTCTTAACTGATTGGACAAGATCATGGCACACGAGATTTGGGAATTAGACGGGCCGATGTACGTACGGAAACCAGCTTGGCATGGTTTGGGCACGGTAGTATCGGAAGCACCGGACAGCGCGAAAGCGCTCGAGCTGGCGAGTTTAGATTGGCAAGTCGACCTTGAAATATTATTATCGATACTCTAATATGGATTTGCGGGCTCATTTGCAATTCCTAGAGTCGCACATCAAGCGCATCATCGCGCTGGAAAAGAAAACCGAGGCGCTTACACAGGCCATCCGAGCAGCAGCGAAGAGCGGTAACGGGGAAAACTCTCTTATCGGGGAAAGTGTTCCAGAAACGACCGTCGTGGAGGATTCGTAAGTTGTTTATTTCCAACCACTTACAACTCGGGGCGACAGGATTTGAACCTGCGACCTCAGCGTCCCGAACGCTGCGCTCTAGCCAAGCTGAGCTACGCCCCGTCATCGGCTTGCTTGCAGTGGAAATCTCACACTTGCGGGTCTGCGATTCTCGAAACAGTTTTCGTTGCGAGTATCCCGGCGGCCGTTCCGCTTTCCGCGCCACCTGCCAAGCCGTGCAGGGAAAGGTAGCTCCCTCGAACGCCGTCGTCAAACGATTCAATAGAAATGGGCGCCGCCGGGCTGGGATATCGCCGCAGGGTTGTGGTCTTGAGGCTCGAACCGCGGACAACAAGCCCATGTACCGGTTTCGGTGGACGGTTATCGGCGAAAGCCTTATAACTCCGGAGCACTCGGGCAATTCTTCTTGTGTGGGCTCCGCCTACCGGCGGCTCGCCGCGACCGTTGGTTGAGAAACCGCGACGAGATGGGCTATCCGGTGCTTGTGCACCTTAACTGACCCGCCCGACGTGAGAATGGAGAACAGCCGTGTCGGAACTCGCGAAGAAACAATGTGTCCCCTGCGCCGGCGGCGTGCCGCCTCTTTCGCCCGACGTGGCCGATCGGTTACTGACCGAACTGGACGCGTGGGCCATCGAAACGCCCCCTCGAATCGCCAAGCAGTTTAAGTTTCCGGACTTTGCGCAGGCGCTAGCGTTCGTAAACCGTATCGGCGCCATCGCCGAAAACCAAAACCACCATCCCGACATCAAGTTGACCTGGGGCAAAGTCGGGGTCGAAATCTGGACCCACAAGATCGATGGGCTGACCGAGAGCGATTTCATCTTGGCAGCCAAATTCGATGAGGCCTATCAGGCTTGATTCGGTCAGCCCCGTGTGTTTTGCCACAGCGACGCACGACCACATTCGCCGCGACGAAGTGGTTCCTTTCCGCATGGACGCGACGCGGAGAGAGTGACTGATGGACTCCTCGGCTTTCGCTGCGCGCTACCACGAGCGGACGAAACACCACCCCCAGCGGTTCGCCCGGTCGCTCGGTTACATGGATTGGGCGAATCAGCCGAATCCCTTTCGCCGCTTCGCAGGTGCACCGCTTGTCCGACTGGCGCTGGGCGCCGGACGGACGACCGCGTCGTATGACGGACTCTTCGACCCGGAATCCGTGGAAACTCAGCCCGTCACCTTGGAGACCATCTCCGACTTCTTAGAGCACGCCCTTGTCCTCTCTGCCTGGAAGGAGTTTCAAGGATCGCGGTGGGCACTTCGCGTCAATCCCTCGAGCGGTAACCTGCACCCGACTGAAGGGTACATCTTGACAGGCGCCGCGCTCGGTCCGTTTGCGACGCCGGGCCTCTACCACTATGCCCCCGAGGAACATGCGCTCGAACGCCGATGCGACCTTTCGACGGCAACCTGGGACAACCTGACCGCCGAGTTTCCGCAAGGCACGCTCCTCGTCGCACTGACTTCGATCCACTGGCGCGAGGCATGGAAGTACGGAGAACGAGCCTATCGCTACTGCCAACACGATGTCGGTCATGCGATCGCAGCCGTCAGTCTTGCCGCGTCGCTAGACGGCTGGCGCACCGTCTGGCTGCATGGCATGGCCGATCGAGACGTCTCGCGCATTCTCGGACTTGACCGAACCGGCGATTTCGAAAACGCCGAGCAAGAACACCCGGATCTGCTGCTGGCCATCCTGACGGATCAGAACGTCGAGCTCACGGCCACTCCGATACGCCTCCCCGACGAGGCGATCACGACCGTCACGGAAAGTACGTGGTCAGGAAAGGCCAACGTGTTGAGCCGTGACCACATGGAGTGGGCGCTGATCGATGACATGGCGGCGGCATGCGAGAAACCGGCCGATCATGAAGACCGCAGCGGGGCCGTACGGAGCGACTTCGACGAACCTCTGCCTGCCGACCGACCTGCCCGCACCGCTCGAACGATCATCACCCAGCGAAGAAGCGCGGTGGCCATGGACGGCAAGACGGGTCTTTCCGCACAGGCGTTTTTTCTGATGTTGGACCGTACGCTTCCGCGCATCGACCGGTGTCCGTGGTGGTCACTGGCATCTTCGGCCCACGTCCATCTTTGCCTCTTCGTGCACCTTGTGGATGGCCTGGTGCCCGGGCTCTACTTCCTGGTTCGGTCGATCGATAAGCTCTCGGAACTACAATCCGCGACGGACGACCGTTTCGCTTGGACAAGGCCCGACACTTGCCCCGGCGGTCTGCCACTGTTCCTGTTGAACGAAGGCGACTATCGCGTTGCGGCCGGCAGGCTGAGTTGCGGACAGGACATTGCGGCGGACGGGGCATTCAGCCTGGGCATGATCGCCGAGTTCGAGGCACCGTTAGGTCGCCACGGCGGCTGGTACTACCGCCGTCTGTTTTGGGAAGCGGGGATGATCGGACA
>JADFIX010000661.1 GCA_022566435.1 Planctomycetota bacterium | reverse complement strand
ACTTGGCCGTCCCGTCGGTATTGAGAAATAGCACCCACATCGCGACACCAAATGACCCCACCGCCAGATCGCCCACGCCGTCACCGTCGAGGTCCCCTAGCGAGGCCACCGAGAAGCCGAAGAAATCTACGTCATCCAGGGTGCCGGTGAAGCCGCCCTGAGTGTCGCTGATCTTCTGGTGCGACTTAACCGTCCCGTCGGTGTTGAGAAACAACACCCACACTGCGCCGCGGAAAGAACCCCCGTCGTCATCGCCGGTTGCCCCCACAGCGAGATCGCCCACGCCGTCGCCGTCGAGATCCCCGAGCGAGGCCACCGAGGTGCCGAAACGATCGTCATCGTCCAATGTGCCGTTGAAGCCGCCCTGGGTGTCGCTGATCTTCTGGTACGACAATACCTCTCCGGGTGTCGCGCCGGCTGTGGTTGTCAATGTCAGGACGATCGACAGGCACCACCACACGCCGCCCGGAATTGAATGATGACAAGTACGATTAGCGTCCATTTGTCCCTCTCCCGATTGCGCTCTGCGCGCCGCGATCTGCACGCCTCCACACCCTCCAAGCGACATTCGTTACCTGCCCCGTTCGCAGGCAAACAACAGGCCATCCTACCAACTCGGGCTTCTCGATTCAAGATCTTCCGTGGGCGATCCATTTGCCTTTCCTGTCTTGTAGGCCTCCCGCTGGCTGTCATGCCCGCGGCGCGGTGGCACTGTCGATTTCGCAGCGGTGCCATGAGTGTAACACAGTTCTTGAGCAGTGCTTTGACGATCAGAGCGGATCATCCATCCGCAGGGCCACGTCGGACCATCCCTCCTAAGAAACGGGCACTTGACCACTCCCAATCCGTCGGTTACGCCACAAGCCGGCGCCGAACCGGGTTGGCATGGAAGTACTCGACGTCCGTGCGTAGGGGCACGTCATCGGGCGGACGATGGCGGCGGAGCTTGCTTTAGACGTTGAACGAATGGACCAAAGATAGGGTCGGCTTGGATCCTCTCGGTCTGTACGCGGCGCCGATCGGCTTCGGACATTCCTGCGAGTTCCTCCCGCTGTTTGCGCTGGATGTCCCATTTCATCTGCACGCAGTCGAAGGTCTTTTTCTTCACGGCTCGATCACCTCCCTGGGGGAGTAAATGCTCACGGGTTTATACCCGCGGATCAGATTAACCCCATGATAGCCGTTGATCTTCTCGAATACCATCAGCGGCAAGAAGGTGGAAATGGCGGTGGCCAACATGATTCACGGCGAGCCGGTCCTCAACCGCGACGCCCTGGCCAATCCCGAGGCACTGGATCAGTACGCGGGGATTGTCTGATACCCAAGACTCGACGATTGACGCCTGATCCTCTACAGAATTCCCGCTAGTGTAGTGATTCATAAATGGTGCATCATGGGTCGATGCCGTTCTTGAGGCTTTCGGGACGTCCAATGCGGTCCGCTCCCTGACGGTCGCGGCTCGGATAAGATGCGAACTGCGCGAATCACTACACTAGGGGGCGACCGTCCCAACTTGATACCCACCGTCCGAACGGCTATATTGGAGGCTGGCAGCATCGGCGCGACGTGCGGGTTGGCGCACGCAAGCATTCCAAACTTACAAGGAGCAGAGTCATGAATAGTACAAAACGTTTCGTGTGTTTTCTCTGGGCAATCGCAGCGATTTCGGCGATCGGAATCTCACGCGGGCAAGCGGCTGAGTTCGACTTCGATGACCCCAAAGGCGTCAACAGCATGGTCTTTGTTTTGGACTCCACGCTGGAGCCGATCATGGGCTTGGCCAATTCCATCTCCGGCACCGTCGAGTTCGATCCCGCGCAACCGGAAAAAATGAGTGGTACGATCAAGGTCGCGGCCAAGAGCGTCAAGACCTCGAACAAGAAAATGAACGACGTTCTCCACGGGAGAGAATGGCTCAACGTCAAGGCATTCAAAACCATCGATTTCGCGATTAAGAGCGTCACCGTCGACAGCAAGCCGGAAAAGGACGTGTACGATCTCACCATCACCGGCGACTTCACCCTTCACGGGGTGACCAAAGAATTGAGCGTCCCCGTCAAAGTCTCCTACCTGCCGGACAAACTCGGCAAGCGCATGCGCGGCAAGCCGGGCGACCTGCTCGTGTTGCGCTCCCAGTTTACGATCAACCGCAAGGACTTCGGCATCAAGAAGGGTATGTCAGGGATGACCGTGGCGGAAGAAATCGAGATTCGTATCTCGGTGGTCGGCTCGTATTTCAAGTAGCCGATTTTCGCATGTCAACGGTGCGTAGCGTCGCGACGACCGGATGTGAGCGACAACGGCGGGGCTAGAGTGATTCTTCGACTTCCGCACGGCGCGTGATTTTGATGGCTAGGTTCTCATTGTGCCGGCCTAGGTGGCCCGCAAACTTGTTCTCGCCTTTAACCTGGAGAATGATCTCGCCGGTGGTCGGTTTTGTGGTCTGGATGATATCGCCGATCTGCAGGCCGAGAAGTTCACGAACCGTGATGGTCGTTTGGGCGAGAAAGGCGGCGACCTCCACCTTCGTCGACGCGAGTCCACGCGCGATGTCCTCGGTCTGGTCCGCCGCCGGCGTCTGACGCTGATAGGCAAGCCAGCCTTGCGTCACTAATTTGTCCATCACCGGCTCAATCACGTTGAACGGAATACAGAGACTCATCGTGCCCGCTCGCCCCGTCATCTTGATTTCGAAACCGATGACCACGACGATCTCGTTCGGGGCGACGATCTGAACCAAATGCGGGTTGCTTTCCACTTCGCTGATTTCAAACTTCACATCGACAAGATTTTTCCACGCCTCATTCAAATTGGCCAGCGCGCGGTCGGTGATTCGCCGCACCAGCCGCCCTTCGATCAGCGTCAGCGGCCTCTGGGGGATGAACAGCTCGGTATTTTGACCGCCCATCAAACGGTCGATGATCGGATAGATAATCAGCGGGCTGAGTTCCAAACAAATTTGCCCCTCGAGGGGCTCGGCGGTCAAGAGATTGAAGTTCGTCGGATTGGGTAGCGAGTGAATGAACTCGCTGTACGTCAGCTGCTCGGTCGTCGCCACGCGGACCTCGACAATCGTTCGCAAGAACCCCGAAAGCGAGGCGCCGAAGTTACGGGCAAACGCGTCGTGGATCGCCTCGATGGCCCGCATCTGCTCTTTGCTGACGCGTTCCGGACGCTTGAAGTCGTACGAATGTACGTCCCGCAGTTGTGCACGTGCCGCGGATCGTCCGCCGGGGTCAATTGCGACGGATTCCGTACCGCCCGATTCAACGGCGGCGAGTAACGCATCAACTTCATTTTGGTCGAGGACGTCTGCCACAGCGACCGCTCGCTCGTCTTGGCCTGCAAACCGGGCGCATGCACACATCATGCGCTACACCCGCCCTGTCTTATCGGGACTTCCCGAAGCGGGACTTGAGGGTCGCGACGCACCATTTCAATCAGACGTGTGCACGAACAGTACTGGCGACGCCGATCCACCTACGAAACAGCGGCCAGACCTTCGAATCTTTGGAAGAAGTCCGGAAACGTTTTCGTACAGCAGCCCGGGTTGCGAATGATGACGCCGTCCGCGCGGAGACCGGCCCACGCG
>JADFIX010000660.1 GCA_022566435.1 Planctomycetota bacterium | reverse complement strand
TCTGCGCTTCCCGCTTGGCCAACTGGTCGGCCCCTTCCGGACCGTAGCGTTCGACGGTGCCCGGAGGGATCATGTCATCCTGGGTCGCGCTGGTAAAGTACAACCCACGGAATAGAAGGTTCTTGACGGCACGCGGGTTTTTCAAAAGAGGAAACAAAATTCGCACGTACGTTTGGAGCGGTTGGTACAGCCGACGAAATTCCTCCGGGAAGGCGTACGCCAGACCGAGATCGATTTCGTCGGCGTCGTCATTGAGCCGACGAAGGCGGAGTTCGTGAAGACGTGCGTAAACCGAGTCGAAGACGCCTTGGAATTGTTCCGGGTCGTGAAGCTCGTTGAAATCACCCGGACGCGACCAACCGAACATCTGGTTTTTGATCGCCCCTTTGTCCGGACGATCGAAATACTGCAAGAAACCGACGAGGCGATCCGATTTGGTAATCACCAGGTAGGTCGCGAATGTCACGCCCAGCTTGCTTTGCAAATCGCGCAGTCTCTCAAGCGCGATCACCGCATCCGATTCGTGCTTCTCCGGCGCGTCCTCGAGCAGGTGCTCCATCGATATACACAGGATCGTTCCGTTGATCGGAAAGCCGCGGCGCCCTTTGGCGATCGTACTTAGAAAGGCCTCCCACTCCCGGCGGTCGCCATCGTCTTGCGGGTTGCACAACCGTCCCGCCATATCCACGAATACGGCATCCTCGGTAAACCACCAGTTGTAGTTCAGGGTGCCGAGCTGGTACCCCTCGGGCTTGCCCAAAGAGAAAGTCAGTCCGCCGTTGTTCACCAAGAAAGTCTTTCCGCAGCCGGAGTCGCCGATCACCACGTACCACGGCAGGTCGTAAACGCTGATCCGCGCTTCCTTGCGCATATCGCGAACGGCTTTGAAAAACTTCTCGTTGTTGGCCTTGATGGCCGCACTGGCGTCGACCTTGGACGGACCCGCCGTCGAATCGCTGGCCAACTCGTTCGCCATTCTCTTCGAGCGACTCTTCGCCCCCCGGCCGAAGAGTTTGGCGATAATGAACGCAAGGATCGCAATCCCGACGACGACCAATCCGACATAGAGAATGAGCAACCATAACGGAGTGCCAGGAAAGAAACGCCGCAAGAAATAGATGGCCCCCACCGGCGACCCCAATCCCACCATGGCGAGCATCATGCGCAGCTCGGGCGGGAGGCTCTTGAACATCTTGACGAATTTTCCCATGGTCCGTGCCCTTCCAGCCGCGTAGCGATTCTACAAACGCTTCTTCGCGGATTACTGCGACGAAGCCGTGGAGTCGTCTAACGCCGGTACTTCTTGATCACCTTGCGACCCAGAATCTTTCATCGTCTGCGCCGCCTCGTCCAACGCACCCACCGCCGAATTCCAAGCCATGCGCGAGGTGATCGCCCAAAGACTCACCACGACGCCGAGCATGATCAGCACGATCGCCAGACTCATCCCCAGATTGTAATTCACCTTGACCTCTTGGTTGTGCTTATAGGCTTCCGGAAACAGATCCTTCGCCCGGGTCGTCGCGTACGCCGGCAATCGCGAAAACAGGCGCCGCGCGTAATCCTGCAACTCGAGCGGCCTGTCGTGAAACTTACCCTTGAAACCGAGGCGCAAGCAGATGAAATACAAACTCAACTGCTCGGCCAGGACGTCCTTGTTGTGATGGTCGCGCATTTCGGCCAATTCATAGGTCTTTTGCAGTTCGTCACATTCACGAAAAAACTCTTCGCCGCCTAACGCTTCGGGATGATCCAAAATCATCGGATCGGTCTCGAAGAGATTGTCGAACCAGTAGTTCGTACCGTGCCAGTCGGTGTTCAGCATCTTGTAATCAAGCAGGTACACCAGCATGGCCTTCACCCGATCGTCCCACGCTCGACCGCTACCCGGTTCGTTCTGCATCAAATCCTCCGCGTCGCGCATCGCCGCGAGGGCTTCGTAACGAACCTGCTCAGGCTCCGGCACGGTTCCGTACTTCACCTGACGGGCGAAGTTGGTGACGAACTCGAAGATCGGCCAGCAGGCTTCAGTCAAACGTAGCGACGCTTGCCCGGATTCTTCCATCAGGGTCGTTCCTTCAATATGACATAGAGCGTCGGCTTTAGTTTGTCGAAATCCGCCAGCCGCCCCTCTTGCGTGCTCACACGAATCCCACGCTCCTGTTCACATTCTCGCCAATAATCGGTCCGGTCCGGGCCCATGGTCTTGTTGACCCTGAAATAATGCAGCGCCTGCCGCCGTGGCAATGTCCCCGCAGGGACGGATTTTATCTCCAACCGCAAACCCCGCACCGCAATATTGGCGATTCGAGGCGCCCGAGAGGGAGAGGCTAGCTTGAGGTTCAGCTTACTATACACGTGGCGTTCCACCTCCTGAATCTCCATATCCTCGGAATGCAAACCGATGTACATTTCCAAATTGTCGTCGATCCAGCGGCGGTCGATTTCCACCTCCAGACCATCGTGACCGCGGGCATCCTTTTTTCGAGCGAATCGCCGCTCAATGTACGCCATCGGCCTCATCGCCTCGAGAAGCAACACGATTCGTTTGTGAACGGCACCAAATGCCACCCCCGGTCGATCATGGTCATACACAGGAATGTCGCCCGGCACCAAATCGTCGTGGAAAACCGACAGCTGGCCCACCAGTCGGGCCAAGACGACGAAGACGTCATAGGGATGCAGGAGCGGGCTTTGCACCAGAGCGCGAAGATGCGCCCGAACCTCGTTTAGTTCGTGCAACTTGAGAAGGTGCTCGGTGTTCGCGGCCACACCGTCACTGAAAAGCATTCGGTGTTCTCTTGCTTCTCGCGCCAGAACCTCGCTCTTCGCCTCGATCTGGTCTGCAAGAGAATTGACCAGCGAACTCAGACCGGCGTTCGCCTGAATCGCGATCAATGGACCGGTTCCGAGCGCGTCAAATTCCGGGGTGGCGCCCGGTCGATCGGTGCGTGAAAGCGTACCGACCCTCACCGTCTCGTATCCGGTCATGTCATCACCCTCGACAAAAAGCCGCCCGCGGGCCTGTCGAACATAAATCATTTGAGCGTTCTCGCCGGTGTTTTCATCACGGCGGGTGATCGGGTGCGGCTCAAACCGCGGCGTGCCGGTGACCTGCTCCGGTCGATCGAGCGAAACCGCATTGGCACGCACTTCCTGCAATTCAGGGATACCGAGGTACACGTCCAACGGGCCTGAAACGGCTTCCATCGCGTCCTTGAAGTCGAGGGGCGGCACCTGGGTGTTTTCCGGTATGGCAATCCACGTACCGTCTTTCATGCGAAGGGTACACTCGTCGAGACGAAGCATGAAGTTTTCGAGCGGCTCGGGAGCGGCGTTCAGACGGAGGAAACCCCACGCATAGGGTCGGAGCGAGTCAAAGCCGACCCGGGTGATCGTATCGGCGCGGCGTTGCGCCGCCTGAAAGTGATGGGGCCTGATGAACATGCCCTCCATCCAGTGCACTTCCGTCCAGAAATCCATCAGACGATATCTCCGATTCGCTCGTTAACTGAAATCGTCAATAAACAGAGGACGACCTCCGATCGTACGATCCCAATCCCATCTCGCGGTCGAAGCGGGGCCCCGTTCAGCCGGA
>JADFIX010000659.1 GCA_022566435.1 Planctomycetota bacterium | reverse complement strand
CTTGCGCGGTGAACGACCCGTCCGAGCCGACCGATCACCGGTGGTCAGCTCATGGATCCGACGCGTCGCGAATCGCACGTTACTCTTATCTCCGACCTCATCTTTCAGCACGGCCTGATACAGTTCCAGAGCCCTGTCCCGATCGTGCAACCGATAGTCGTACACGACGGCCGCCTGAAAGCGAGCGGCATGCGGCGTTTGCGGGTTCCATGTCCAGGCGCGCTCGTACCATCGCACCGCGATCCGCTCCTGCCCCGGCAGGTACTCCTTGTGGATCTCACCGCACATGAATGCGGCATCGTCGATCTTGTCGCTTTGGGGGTAGTCCTCGATCAGCGTCCGGAACACCTTGGCAGCCTCGACCATTTTGTCCTGCCGATAGAGGACGGGCACACCGTGCCCTCCTTGCCTCATCAGGGCAAGTCCTTTTTCGTAAAGGCCGTCCGCGTCCGGGATAGACGATTGCGCACGGAGGTCCTCCGAAGGAATCTCGGCGTCCATCAGGTAGCGGAACATCTTGACGGAAACCAACCCGTCCATTTCGTAGGACGCCCATAATTCCTTATGGGAATACCCGTGCTGTTCGTAGTACGCTCGGAGATTCGCCAGCGTGCGCCTGTACGCCAGACGATGCATCACCAACTGTTCGACAAGGTCGACTTCCTGGGTGTCCGCCACCGAGATGTCGATGACGTCATCGGAAACCTCCCTGCCCTGCAAACTGGCTCTCTGGGCACGGCGAGCCGCTTGGCCATCCGCCCAGAGCCCATCCACGTTACAGCCCGCGAGAGGCACGCTGAGACCGACAAGCGAAACGAAAAATGCCGTTCTTGCACAAGAGTGTTTGGTATACATAGCCTCTCCTTGGCTAAAGGTATGCGGATCCTTTCCACGTTCGAGCAAACATTACACCCGAAGCGGCCCCGCCTGTCAAGCAGGCGAATCTAGAGAAACGGCGTAGCATCGTAGCCCTACCATTGGGCCTCCTCGAAAGGACTATGCTTTGCGACGGCTTTCATGGGGCGCGATTTCAAGATCGCCTTGGCGAGGGCGATGTCACTCTTGGCTGTGATTTTGATGTTCGTGGCGTCGCCGCGAACGATCGAAATCGCGTGACCGGCCAGTGCGACCAACTGGGCGTCATCTGTGATATCTTGCTCGTTTTCGCCGAGCTTCTGGTAAGCGCCCCGAATCCAGTCTCGCCGAAAAACTTGTGGCGTTTGGGCCAGGTAGAGACCCTCTCGGGCCATGGTTTCCTCGACGACGTTCATTTCGCTGACGCGCTTCAATGTGGACGTGATCGGAATCGCCGGAATCGCGGCTCCCGATTTTTGAGCCTCTGAAAAAACTGAATCAATCATGCTTTCGGCGACGCAGGGGCGGGCCGCATCATGCACGGCGATAAAATCGGCATCATCTGTCACAACTTCGATCGCGTTGGCGACGGTGTCGCACCGACGCTCCCCCCCTTTGACCAATTTCACACCCATGAATCCAAGATTCGCCGCGTATCGAGTCTTCATCGTATCCATGTCTTCCGGCGCAACCGCAAGAATCGTCTGACAAACATCGTCGCGATTGATGAACAACTGTATGGTTTGAAGGAACAAGGGTTTGCCGTCCAGCTTGGCAAACGTCTTCTTCTCATTTCCGCCGAACCGTTCGCCCCGACCCGCGGCGGGAATTATTACGGCAAACCTAGCCATGGCGATTACCTTTCGATCGCGGCCCCATTATTCGGCCGAGCCTGCGGAAAAAACATCACGACGTCCGCCGCCGATCCGTCCCGGAAGTACCGTCGACCCGTCCGAAAATCATTCTGCCAGCCGACGTTTGGAGCACACTAGTCACTGTCAGGGCCACCTGCTCACCCACTCTATCGCGGCCACCCTCCGCCACGATCATCGTCCCGTCCTCGAGGTAGCCGACGCCTTGCCCAGCTTCCTCGCCTGGTTTGACCATCTTGACCGAAAGCGATTCGCCGGGCAGAACCACCGGCTTCAAGGCGTTGGCCAGGTCATTGATATTGATCACGATCACGCCACGAAGTTGCGCCACTTTGTTCAGATTGTAGTCATTGGTCACGAGTTTACCGCTAAGTTGCTTGGCGAGATCGACGAGCATTTCGTCGGCACCGGCGTCGGCGGCGCTTCGTTCCGGCTTCACTTCGAGAATTCGAATATCAATCCTCTCGTTGCCTTGGAGCTTGTTGAGCATATCGAGACCGCGGCGACCGCGCATCCGCTTGAGCTTGTCGCTGCTGTCGGCAATCGTCTGTAGCTCCTGAAGGATGAATCGCGGTACAATCAAATCGGTGGCTAGAACACCGGTCGACGCAATGTCGGCGATTCGCCCATCCACAATCACCGAAGTGTCCAGGATGAACGGTCTTGCCCCTTTGGTTTCCTTCGCGAACTCGACGTACGGTATCACGAACCGCACATCGTCCTTTGTTTGCAAAATGAAACTCACCGTAAGGTAGCAGCAGACTACGCCGAGCCCGAGTTTGACCGCTTTGACCACCGATATGGCCGTATCGGATGGGTGCCCGCCTGGCGTGTTGGCCTCCACGAGCAGATCGATGATCAACGAAAGACCGTAGGCGATCACCATGCCTACAACCAAGCCGAAAAAGAGACCAGAAACGACGGAGAGCGACTTACGGGGCATGAAAATGTCGATCGCGATCACAATCAACGCCGCGCCGGTAAAGCCGATGACGATCAAATCCCGATGGGCCGTCAACACGCCGACTCTTTCGTCGCTCGCCAAACTCAAACCGACACCGATCAATACCAGGACGAACACGAAACGTAATACGATCATGAAAACGGGGCTGACTTTGGAGGAGTCAACACCGAAGGGATGTCCAGAGGCAGATTCAGTCACCATCAGCGACCTTTCCTTGTTAAGTAAAGTGTCAGTTTCGTCGCCGGCGCGAGTCCGATCAAAAGCCAGGTTCGCAACGGCGCCGTTGTTCGGCGTATCAGTGGCCGGACAGTCAATCAGTATATTCCACAAACGGCAAGCTTCAATCGATCTCTTTTCGCGCCCGATGCCACCCACTACGATCAGAATCCGACCGAGCGCCCTGTCCGGCGGCGGGAAACATCCTGCAATTGCGGCATCGAGAGGATCGTGAGTTTCGTGGATCGCCACCAAAACACCGCTCATCAATCGGTTTCCCAGCATCCGCATCGTAAAAACACCCTCCGGCGGCAGCTGATTACGACCGGTCCGATCCGGTCTACCTTGTTCTTTCTGGCCATCCCCGTGCTCGCCGAGCAGCTGCTCAATGCCTTTGTCGGCCTATTCGATACCTACTTGGCCGGCAATCTGCAGAGCGGCAATACCGTCGCGGCCACCTCGGCGGTCGGATTGGCCGCCTACGTCGGCTGGTTGTCCTCCATGATCGCCATGCTCGTCGGTACTGGCGCAACCGCACTAATCACAAGATACGCAGGACGGGGCGAACACGACGAGGCCAATCGCTATGCCAATCAGTCGATAACCATGGCCGCCGGAATGGGCGAGATGTCCCAGGGTGGCGTGATGGGCGGTGGCGCCATGGCGGCGCTGCAGGTCAGGCCCTGGGGCGGGC
>JADFIX010000658.1 GCA_022566435.1 Planctomycetota bacterium | reverse complement strand
GTGCTCTCGTTTGTGGTGGACGGTATCCATGCACACGATATCGGCACGATTCCCGATTCCGAAGGGATCGCGGTTCGAACGGGTCACCACTGCGCCCAGCCGGTGATGGATCGTTTTTCCGTGCCGGCGACGGCCCGCGCATCGCTTGCGTTTTACAATACGCACGCCGAAATCGACGCCATGGTCGCGGCACTTCGTAAGGCAATCAAGGTATTCGGCGGATGAGCGACATTAACGATCTGTACCAGGAACTGATTCTCGATCACAACAGGCGGCCGCGCAACTTTCGTCGGATCGAAGGCGCCGCGCGGATGGCTGTGGGATACAACCCGTTGTGCGGCGATCGCGTCACCGTGTACGTCGAGGTCGAAGGTGATGTGGTGAAGGATGTCAGCTTCGAGGGCAGCGGCTGCGCCATCTCGACGGCATCGGCGTCGCTCATGTCGGAAAGCCTCAAGGGGAAAACGGTCACCCAAGCCGTGTCTCTGTTCAAAAAGTTTCATGGGCTTCTCACGGGCAAGGCGGCTGAAGACGATGAGGGTCCGGCCCTTGGGAAGTTGAAGGTTTTCTCCGGCGTCGGGCGTTTCCCGGCTCGCGTCAAATGCGCGACGTTGGTATGGCACACATTTGACGCGGCCTTGAGGCAGAAACACGAGAAAGTTTCCACCGAGTAGTGCCGGTGACTTGGCCAGGGCGAATCGCCTGGCGATGGCCCGCGAGGAATGATTATGTCGACAAACGATGGCGAACAACTTCGGAAAGATATCGTCCGTGTCCTTCGGACGATACACGACCCGGAAATACCGGTCAACATTTATGATCTTGGGCTGATCTACGACATTGAGTTCGCGAGCAACGGCGCCGTGCAGATTCTCATGACGCTCACTTCACCCGCATGCCCGGTCGCAGGCATGCTGGTCGCGCAGGTGCAAGACAAGGTGAAATCGATGGATGCGGTATCCGACGCGAACGTGGAACTCGTATGGGATCCGCCCTGGACCGTGGATCGCATGAGCGATGCCGCCCGCCTGGAGCTCAATCTAGAGCCCGGAGAGGCGCCGCGAATCGGCGGACCACAATACTTCAATATCAAGCCCCCGCCGAAATAGGCCACCGAAGCACGACCAGCATCCTCGAAGTTTCCAGCACGAAGCACCGAAGACGTCGCCGCCGCGATCGGCGCCCGAAAGAGAGACGTGCGTGCGCTTGCCAGTGCGCAGAATAGTGCCGAAGTTCTTGGGCCAAACCGGCCTGGCGCCCCTGGACGAGGAGGCCGATTCCTATCGAGGCGAGGCACTACTTTGCGTCAGTTCTCGCGGTAGGTCTGCGTGTGCGAAAACAGGACACGGAGTGCGGCGCGGCGAGGATTCTCATCGAGGGACGGATCGCTTCGCAGTTGCTCGGTCACCATGGAAGGTTTGCCGTACTGACCAAGCAATCGCTCCACGCGGGGGCGCTGGTCGGCGCGCAGGCGTCGGGCGGCGAGTGCCTGCTGATGGCGCTTGGCGGGCGGCACCGTGTCCCAGACCCGAACCGTGCCGTCTCCGGACCCAGATACGACTTGCCATCCATCGGGACTGAAGGCGACCGCCTTGACGTACTGGTCATGCCCGCGCATGACCAGCACCTGTTTCCACGTCTCGGTGTCCCATACCCGGATGGCGTTGTCGTTCCCACCGGAGACTAATCGCGGCCCGTCCGGGCTGAAGTCCACGCAGTACACGGCCGCGAGATGCCCCCTGAGGGTGACCTGCTTTTCATGCGTCTGGGCATCCCAAATGCGGATGGTCTGATCTTCCGACGCGCTGGCGATGAACCGCCCGTCGTGGCTGATCGCGCCCTCCCAGACTCCGCCGGTGTGACCGGCGATCTCCGTCACATTTTTGGCCGAGATGTCGGTGATCCAGATACTGTCGTCGCTGGGTCGAGCACCCACCTGTTTCCCCCCGACACGTAGAAGCGTCCGTCCGGTGTGAACGCGCCCCCCGGATGGAATCGCACGTGCTCCCGGTCGCTGTTCTCCTCGCCAATCAATTCGGCGATCCGTTGCCCGCCCATCCAGGCATCGCCCTCGACGGCGAGCAGATTCTCGCCGGTGTCCACAGACCACGAGAAGAGGCCCCAGTGGCCGCTCCCAAACACTTTCCGGCCGTCTCGGGAGAAGCACACTGCACTCACCCGAACGATCCACCCCGGCGAGCTGGGCGAATCCGCCGTCAGCAACGCCACATCGTCGCCCGTCGCGGCTTCCCAGAGACGCACGGTCCCGTCCCACGACGCCGAGGCGATCACCGCGCCCTCAGGCGAAAAGTACACGGCGTAGACATAGCTCTTGTGGCCGTCGAGGACCTTCGGCGCGCCTGCCGACAAATCCCACAGGCGAACCGTATCTTCGTCCGCCCGTACACTGGCCAGGTAATGGCCGTCGGAACTCCACACAACGCTGCCGTGCGTCCTACCTCCATCCGAGAGAAGCGTACGCTGCGAATGGCGGGTCGCGTCCCATCCGCGAATCGTTCCGTCAGTCGCGCACGAGCCGAGCCGCGCCCCATCCGGGGAGAGGGACATAGAACGGGATTGACCCTGGCGGAGGAGCGAACTGTGACCATCCCCATTGGCCAGATCACGGTCCGTCTCTACATGGACGACTATCGCCCGGTGGACGGGGTCCTTTACCCGCACAGAGTTGTACAAACCGTGGCCGGACAAATGAACATCACCATCGTGGCCGAAACGATGCAACATTACGTCGTCATGCCCGCCGATCGGTTTGCGATTCCGCCCGCAGTGGCAGCGTTGCTCAAGGAGACGTAGTCGACACCCTGGCGATCGTACGGAGGCAACAGCGCCCGAGACCATCACTTCGCGCGTGCCGCATCGGGCAAGCGTGTGTCGTCGGGCCCGCTTGCAC
This sequence comes from Planctomycetota bacterium, assembly GCA_022566435.1. Classification (GTDB taxonomy): domain Bacteria; phylum Planctomycetota; class Phycisphaerae; order UBA1845; family UBA1845; genus JADFIX01. The sequence goes on along the minus strand of JADFIX010000658.1, from coordinate 694 downwards.
GATGCATACCGGTCGGTCATCGAACTCGCGTTTGTGCCGCCCTCGCGGTATTCTCCTGCGAAGAGTTCTCGATGGGTCCCCGGATCATAGCGTCTCCGGCCTCCCGATTCCGGTCCGCAAGCGTCACGGATACTCGTAGCCGCGGAGTCATCGCCGGCACCAACTATGCTTTGCCGACCAAAGAAATCACCGCGTGCGCCGAAGTCGCCGCCGATGCGCGCGCCGACACCCCGGCGGACTTAAGCGCGGGGCCCGGCGACGTGCACTTCATTTCGATCTCTTGTCTCTCCGCTCCCCTCCCCTCCCGCCGCTGTGCTGCGCCCTTCGCCTAAGAATGCGCCCGCAATCTGTGAAACAGATCGCTGTTACGATCCAGCGAACCCGGGCCTCTGCTGCCCGGGTCCGCTCCACTCATGCGCACCCACGCTATCCTGCCGCCGCTGTCCGCCGGCGCCGCCCGAAGATGATCGACACCACTGTCACGCCTAGCAGCGTCATGACAACGAGGCTCCAACCGGAGACCGTGGGGACAGGGATCTCGCGCGCCGTCACCGTAATTGTGCCAGTTGACGCCGATTCGTCAAAACCATCCATTTGAACATAGTAGACAGCGCCTGGCGTAAGACCTGCCAGATCACGGATCACCGGGCAATTACCATAATGGCTGCTGTCAACGTCTTCATAGCCATGATCA
>JADFIX010000657.1 GCA_022566435.1 Planctomycetota bacterium | reverse complement strand
CTCTCCAGCCTGATTCTGGCGTACTCGACCTCGGCTTCCTCGGCGACGACGGCCGCCCGATATGTGTCGTCATCGATGGACGCGAGCAGGCCGCCCACGACCTCGACGTTTCCGTCCTCTTCCCATCGGCCCTGGAGCTGCGTACCCTGCTGGACGATGAATTGCACCCGCCCGCCGACTTCGAATGCGACGTCCTGCTCCTGCCACGGTTGCACCACCCCGGTAATCTGCAACGGCTTGACCGGGTCGATCTCACGTAGTTCGAGCACGGAGACCGGTCGAGGAGCGGGCGACTCTTCGGCCGGCAGCGCCTGCCTACATCCGGACATCGAGCCGATGGCGAGTATCAGGTGTGGGACGATGAATAAAGAGACGGTTCTATGGTTCATAACTGACTTCCTCATGAAACTCCTGCGGGGCGGAATCGCTTTTGATCACAAGTTCACTTCAATATCGCCTTGCCAAGCATGACCGGTACGTGACGGGGCGATTAGCACTACACCGCTAAGAAGATTCGCCCGCATTCGGTCACGTCTGCATGGCACGCCCCGAAATCGCCTGACCAAGCCTATTTGCGGATCGTATGGATAGACGCACATAAGTCAACTAGCCTGCACCCGATCGGACCTGGCGATGGTAACAACAAATCGTCGTGCTCCGGCGGGTATCGTTTTCAATTCATGTCGTTCGTGATCATGGAGACAAATGCCACATGCGTGCCACCTTGCTGCGCCCTTGGGCCGAACAATCCGATCACCACGCACTCCATCCGCCTAGAGCGTATTCAAGAATGCGAGCAGGTCTGCTTTGAGGCCCGCCGACAGGCCGGAATAAGTGAAAGTAATGGTAAGCGCTTCTCCGCGGTGCATCAGAATCGCTTGCTCAATCGTGTCCTCGGAACCGGTGTGCAAATAGGGCGCGGTCTGGCTCAGGCCCCAAAGCGGCGCCGTGCGGAACTCGGTCATCGAAGCAGGTTCGAGGCCATCGCCGTCCTCGATGCCCGGCGAGCCGCGCACCAGAATGTCATGTAGTAGAAGATCCGAATAGAGTGGTACATCGCCCATCGACCCGGGGAGCGTCGGAATGTGGCACTTCACACAACCAATGATCTCGAACACGTCCTCTCCCCTCGCGACCTGCTCCGCATCAGCGGCGGGCTGCCTCGGCGGCCCACCCAGCATGGTAAGGAAAAACCCCAGATCCTCCACATCGGCAAGGCTCAATTCCGGGTCCGGCACACCGTCATTATCTGCGGTAATGCCAAAGGAGAGTTCGTCCTGCAACGGCAAGGTGATTCCGATTTCGGCGGCCATCGCGTCGCGCACAAATTCGGCGCTATTAGGAACCTGCGCTTTCCAGCCTAAGCGACCGATGCGACCGTCCGCAAGAACATGCGCACGCCCGCTAATGTTGTCGCGATCTAAATCGTCCGGGTCCTCGTTGGAAAGGATGGTTTTATTGGAGATTGAATCGATGAGCCCAAGCCCGAAAACATGGGGCGGTTGACGATCTTCGAGTACATTGATGCCGACTTCGGGTTCCGGAAGGCTGGTGCCGATTCGAGTCTGCTTGTGCAGAATCGTATTCGGCGTCGTCGCCGGGCCGGTAAAGCTTCCACCAATAATGATACCGTGCCGCAGGACGTTCACGTCGCGCGGACCGGCGCCGCCGAGAACTGGGGCGAAGTGACATGCTCGACAACTGTCGCCGTTGAACCTCGGCATCATGTCCGCCCCCTCGAGGGCACCCACGCCCGTGTCGTAACCGAAATCACGATCGAATACTTCGCGACCTCGAATGAATCGGGCCATGTCCGCTGCACCCAGTTCCGAGACCGGACCACCATACTCACCGACCGCGGGAACGCCGGCGTTCGGCTCGAGCAATCCCGTCGTGAACTGATCGCGTCCGCCGAGCGATCGCAGAAACTCGATCACGTCGTCGGTTTCCTCTTGCGTGAAACCTGCAAAAGCGTCTCGGGCAGCCTGCCCCTCGCCGCCATGCGCCAGTACGGCTTCCCGCAAAGTCTCGGCCCGACCATCGTGAAGATACGGACCCACCGCGGAAACACCCCACAAGGGCTGCGTGCGAAACTCGGAACCGCCGGCATCATTTTGCACAATTCCGTCGGCCAGTTCCGGACCCATGTCGTGAAGCAGAAGGTCGGAATAGACGGGAAGCGGTCCGCGAGGACCGTTCAGGCGTGCCACATGGCAGGCGGAACACCGCGCTTTGTGGAACAGCAGCCGCCCGCGATTGCTCTGTACCGTCGGTTCTTCCAACGTCGGCGAGGCCAAGAGCATGGCGAAGCTGATCAAGTCGAACAGCTCTTCGTTGGTCATCTCGGCGCCCTCGACGCCGTCGTCGTCAGCGGTGGGCCCATCCGGCGCGGCGACCTGCATGTGCGGTCCCAATTTTCCGGGAGATTGGACCCGAGCAACGGCTTTCATCACACCCAGTGCGGCACGATCCACCGGTAGCCTCGCGCGTTCGTCGTCGGTTAACGGATCGGTCGTAACCCCCAAGTGATTGAAAAGCGGGCCACGAATAAACTCTTCAAGGGAAACGGCCTGAGACTTCCGGCCGAACCGACCTACGAATCCTCGATCGAAGTTGGCTCTGCCGCTGATACCGTCACCATCCAGGTCGTCGGGATCTTCGCGCGAGCGGATTTCCTCATCGCTCAGCTCCGCCAAGAGTCCGACGCCAAATATCGGAATGGCGTTTCTTTGGGCAAAAATCGTCGTGTCCGGAGGAATCTCCGGGCGAAATGGAGGAATAGTACTGAAGACGCGAAGCACCCCCCCCGCCATACCGGCCGAGTCACTGGGAAGAAACGCGCCGTCGCCTGTCAGTCGTCCGGCAAGAAAGAAATTCCGGTATAATCCGGCGCTACCACCAATCGTGGGTCGTTCGTGACATGCGCCGCACGAACTGACGTTAAACGCCGGGCCTAGCCCGCTCGCCAGGTCGAAACGTTTGAGGAACACAGCTTTGCCGCGTTCAAAAGTCGCGAGCTGCTCCGGTGTGGCGCCGGGCAGAGGATCGCCCATTTTGCCGGCGATTCCCGAAGCGACTTCGCCATCATCCATCACGACGCCGGTATCATCGGGCGGCATTGTTACGGGCGTACAACTCGTCATGTACGCCGAAAGCAGCAACGAGAAAAACAGCACAAACCCACTCGATTGATACATGGTCTAGTTCCCTTCCTCTATCGCTTTTCTTGTTGCCGTCTGGTTGTTGTCTTTTCGTTTGTTGCACCGGAACTCGAGGTCGTGTCATCATGCGTCGAAGTTTTCTTTGCGCCGGGCATGCAATGTTCGCAGTGAAGAATCTTTGACTTCGGATGCTTCGTCAGCCACTCGTCCCACCGTACACCGGGATCGTACTGCTCTTCGGGAAGCTCACTGAGCTTCAAGCTGGAATACTCGCCTTCCAGCGCATCGCCCGTTTCCTGCAGCCAGAGAGATCCGGTCTGCTTGTCATACATGACCAAGTTTCCGTTGCGGACTTTTCCGGAAACCGCCATTGTCAGCGTTAGGTCCCCCACGCGTCGATCGTGAACCACGATCGTCTGTTCGCTCGGTCACCATGAGGCGCTTAGCGGCGT
>JADFIX010000656.1 GCA_022566435.1 Planctomycetota bacterium | reverse complement strand
CGGTGGCACCGCCATCCTGGCGATGAGACGTTTCCCTCTCAGTCCTGGGGACGACCCCGCGTCCGTGTGCCGCCAGTTTCTTCGCGATCAGGCGGACCAAACAGCCACTCACGTGCAGACGATGCTTAGGGTTCCGTCGATCGCACCGCTCGGCACGTTCCAGGGCGTCGAGATGATGACCCCGGACCAAAATGCGCTTGTTCGCGTGGCGTTTCTAGAGGAATCCTTCGGATTGGCGATGGAACTCTACGTGGAAGGCACCGTCATAGACGAGTCTCTGCGCGACGCATTCGATCAAGCCTGCCGTTCCATCGAATTCGCAGGACGTTGACGCACCTGCACAATTCTACGCGCCGTATTGTCCGTATTCCGCTACTTCTTCTTTCCTATATGTATCACTAATGTTGCGTTTGCACGACGCATATCCCACGCTTCGTCAGGCGACTGCCAAGTTTTTGGCACTTGCACAACAAAAATCGTGTGATTTCCCTCTTTTGCTCGCCCGTCGGAATTCGTAAGATGCCGACTACGCGGTCCTGTCCGGTAGATAAATGACACCGTTACGACATCTTTGGCTTAGGGAGGGATAGCTCATGTGTGTCCGCTGGACCGCGCGACGGCATTCTTGCAAGCGTCGCATTCTTCTTGCTGTGTCTTACGTCGAGGTCTTGATCGTCATCGCGATCATTGTACTGTTGATGGCCATGCTGCTGCCGTCGCTACAGGCGGCGCGCGAAAAGGTGCGGCGGATTGTTTGCGCGAGCAACCTGCGGCAATGGGGGCACGCCAACCACTTGTATCAGGAAGAGAATTTCGGCTACTTGCCGACCGAGGGCGGTTACCTGGAAATCGACAAGCCGGGCACGTGGTTCAACACGCTTCCGAAATACCTCAACTTCCCGGCCTACAAGGACATTGAGCGAATCGCCGATCAGATCGAGGAGTTTCCACAGCTTCACGTCTGGATTTGTCCGTCCAAGGAACGAATGGGGGCATATAAAAGTCTTAGCGGCAAGAACCAGTTCCACTACGGCATGAATCAGGTCTTGGATGGCCTGGGAACCGAGAGGCGCCCTAGCAAGGACACGCCGGGGTTTGTCGACACCGGCACGCCGCTCCGCGCCGCCCGATTCTCGCGTCATCCGAACACGATTTTCATGTTCGACATCGCGCCCAACTCACCGGCCGGTACCCAGCGCGACGTGGCCACCAAGTATCAACGCAACAGGCATAACGTCCCTGTCGGCGAGTTTCACGGCGATTTCGCCAACCTCCTCTTTCTGGACGGGGCGGTTTCGAACTGTAAAACGGCCGATCTGGTCACGAATCGTGATTTCAGACGGGGCGATTTGGTTTGGGACCTGCCTGAGCTATACTGGGGGTGGATGCCCCAGCGGCGCCGGCCGGTCGCTGATTAATTCGAAACTGATGCGGAGAGAAGATCCTTGCTCATTGGAATTATGTCCGACTCGCACGATCACCACTTGGCGGTGCGCGAGGCCCTCGTCCAATTCGATAAACTGTCGGTGGAACACATCGTTCATTGCGGCGATGTCGGTGGCCAAGGCGTATTCGATGAATTGGTCGGTCGCCCTCTGACTTTCGTTTGGGGGAATACCGACCATCACCTCGACTATCTATGCACCTATTTGGAATCGGTCGATTTGCCGGTGCCTACTGAAATACCCACGGGAATCAAATTGGGCGGCAAGCGTTTTGCCGTCTTTCACGGTCACGAACGCGGGTTCGAAAACGCCGCCTTCGCACTCGACGTGGATTATATCCTCCACGGTCATTCCCACGTCGCTCGGGACGAAACGCTCAACGGCATTCGCATCATCAACCCCGGCGCACTCCACCGCGCCCGCCCCAAGACCGTCGCCACGCTCGATACGTCGACCGATGAACTGACGTTTTACGAGATGGACGGGTCGTAGCGCTCACCTCGCTTGGGCGTCCAAACGGCGACATTATCGGCAGCATGGTCGTTCGGTTTGAATCGGGTGCAGAAATTCGCTTGAATGACGACTTCGGACGCGGCAAATGGGAAATCCAGATTCCGAGGGCGTGTGCTTAGTTTTTGCTCCGAATTGATGCTTTTTTCAAGCCGTTTCCGCATGATATCATAGAGAAGCACGCACTCTTCCTGCAACAAGAGCGGGCGGCGCGACGTTTTTTCGCGTCTTCGGCACGGAAAAGCGGGATTTCGGGTTTTCGTGGAAAGCTCGACTAGGAGTCACTTTACTGAAGGCCAACATTTGACGTGTGGATTAGCGGATACGCGGAGACCTGATCATGTCGCGCGGCGTTTTGATGTCGATTTCCTAAATTGAGGCACGTTGGAGCGGGAAAATGTGCGTGGTTTGCGGCGACGGAGGACGTTGTCGGTGGAATCGAGCAGGCCATTCGGATAGGATGGCCGCTTGAGGTTCGGGTATCTGGGAAGCCGCGACGGATTTGTCCTAGAAAAAGGCGCAATGCGTCGGTACGCTGATGGCTCACGTGATCGGCGTGGAATGCGATTGGGTCGTAGGGCACCCTGCGTAGGCTGCGATTTCGTCTTTTTGGTGGCGTTTGCCGCGCGGAATCGAGGATTCTACGGATTCTGGGTGATGCGTCTTGACCTGGAGTTCGCCGGTTTTCTAGATTCCAGAATCTGATCGCGCGAATGATTGCGAGAACGAAGATTTTCAGGGCCGAATCAAAACCTGAAAGGATGTACCACATGTCTCTTCGATGCCGAAACGCGAACATGTCATGCTATGAAGAATGGGTTCAGACTCTCGCACGGAGTCTAGTCCGTCTCTGGAAGACCATCGGTGCGGCACGCCCAAGAGTTGCACGCTTCCGTGCTGCCCTTCTGCTTCGTTTCGGAATGTCATTGGCGAGTGCGCTGATCTGGGCAAACGCGGCGGTCGGAGCGCAAACGCCGTTGCCCGGCGCGACCTACACTGATGTCGGCAGCCGCGCTGAATCTGTGGCAATCGGCGACCTGAACGGCGACCAGGTGCCCGACTTGGCAGTGGCAAACTTCGATGACGGTGATGTTTCAGTATTGTTGGGCATCGGTGATGGAACATATGCTGCCCCGGTCCAGTACCCGGTCGGCAATGAGCCCAGGTCGGTTGCAATCGGCGACCTGAACGGCGACCAGGCGCTCGATCTGGCCGTCGCCTATAACGACCACTTCGCGATACTCCTGGGCGCCGGTGACGGCACCTTCGCGGTATCGACGTACTTCCCGACCGACAGCGGAGCCCACGCCATCGCGATCGGCGATCTTGACGGCGATCCGGTGCCCGATTTGGTCGTGGCAAATCGCGAAGGCGACAGCGTTTCGGTCATGCTCGGGCCCGGCGGCGAGAATTTTGCCGGCCCAGTGAACTTTGCCGCCGGTAATGGCCCAACATCGGTTGCGATCGGGGACTTGAACGGCGATCAGATAGCTGACCTGGCTATGGCACTTTCCGAAGGTATTGCCGTCTCGGTGGCGCTGGGGGTCGGTGACGGGGCATTTGGGGCTCCAGTGCAGCACGTTGCCGGTGTCTCTCCAGAGCACGTGGCGATCGGCGATTTGGACGGCGACCAGGTGCCGGACCTGGTCTTGTCGTATT
>JADFIX010000655.1 GCA_022566435.1 Planctomycetota bacterium | reverse complement strand
GTCGGAATTCGTAATGGCGGCATTTTTTCGTATCCGCGTCGAGCCAAGAACACGGTCCAGAATCACGCGGCATACTCACAAGTACTTCGTTCTTCAGGTGTTCAGGAAGACGCGACCAGTCAGGCCCCGCGCGCGCCAAGTCTTGCGCGCTTGCAAAGAAGGGCGGGCTGCCAAGTTGGAAGCAACAGGCACCACATCCATTACAGTCGGTGACGATCGGCAACTGCGGCAAGGGTTATAATTCTCCGACGATCGCATTCCAAAATGTCAGGTGTACAAGGAAAAACGATGATGGCAAAAACCCTCGCCACCGCATGGATCAAAGTTCATCCTCGTGCCCCATGGAGGATCCGGACGAGGGTTATACCATCCTCGTTGGGTGTGAAGTAGATAACGTAGTTGCGGATCGTTGAGCGGCGCACGTTGGGGCGAATATACTCGACAGTTTCACCCGACTCCGGAAACTGGGCGAGCATCTTCAGGCGTTCTTCGATCTGATCGATGAGCTTGTCTGCTGCTGCCACGTTGTCCTCGGCAATGTAGCACCAAATCTCAGCAGCATCGAGCTTAGCCTGCGGCGTCCGTGCGATACGTGGCATTAGGCGTCTTTCGATCGCTCGTCTTTGAGTCGCCGCCCTTCACGCTTGATCTCTTCAGAGTCCCACGGTGCGATCTCACCACGGTCGGCCTGTTCGAGGCCCTTCTCGACTTTGGCCCGAATCTCCATGGCACTATCGGTGAGTATCCAGTACGTCCCGCTGGCCCCTTGGACCTTGAGAGCCCCTTCGGCGTGAGCGATCACGGCTTGTTCGAGTTCGCTAGAGAGATGCGGGTTCATGCCCCAATCATAGCACAACAGGCCAGTTAATTGAGACCGACGCCATCCGCGGCGAAATTCCTGCCGGGGAGCACAAGTGCACTAGCCCCGGACCCGTTGAAGACCCATATGAGTGAGGGTGCAGGGACTTGAACCCTGGGCCTACGGATTAAAAGTCCGTTGCTCTACCAACTGAGCTACACCCTCTTGTGCGTTTTTCTTTTGTTTTGACGTTTTGCGACTGACTCTTTGCCGAGCGGTATGTCATGACCCACAAGTCTACTGAATCGGCTGCAAAGCGGAAAGCGGCCAACGGGAAGCCTCTCAAACCCTATCCTGACAACACTCAATTTCCTCACGCCTGGGGCCGGTGGGCCAAGAGGATAATGAGAACGCGCATGAGCGATCTGTTTCATCAATTGCAAATCACGCCCCAGGTATGGTTAGCCCATGTCATCCAAAACAACACTCAACCTCTCGGCTAATTCGGTCTTCCACGGCTCACGTCGGCATTGGCCGTGTCGTCAAAGGAAGCATACAGGCACGTATGCTCCCGCAAGCTTTGTTTGATCCAGCATGTGAGGTTCCGTTTGGCATCTCCTTAGTCGTTCGGTCCCTAGGACAGCGCCACTTTGAGGCGTGACAACGTGTGCAAGTTAATATCAGCACTTCGTTTAACGGCAAGCCCAAGGCGACGGTGTTGGGAGCCGCGCAGTCGCCTTCGGCTTGCCGTTAAACGATTGATTGAAAACGGCTTAAACATTCCCCCACCATAGATTCAAATCCATTCATTGAGGAGATCAGAAAATGGTCGTCGCCCGAACGAAACACCTGTTGATGCTGACCGGATTGATTTTGATCACGGCAGTTGGATCGAATGTGCTCGGCCAGCAGCCCGATGGACAGCGGCCTGGCGCACAGCGGCCCGGTGGACAGCGGCCCGGCCAACCGGGTCGGGGCGGACCAGGGTTTCGTGGCCCGGGAGGAGGAGATCCCATCTCACTTTTGCAGCGACCGGATGTCCAGGCCGAGTTGGAACTGGTGGCTGAGCAAAAGCGAGAAGTTCGTGGACTGCCCGAGAAGTTCGCCGCTCGGCGCCGCGAGGTCTTCAGCGAATTCTCTGGACAGCCGCGGGGCGAAGACCTCAGCGACAAGGAACGGCAGGCCAGACGCGAACGCATGCAAGAGGCTTTTCGGGGGTTAGAGAAAGAGGTCGACGGAAGTTTGTCATTCTTGCTGGATCACCAGCGCGAGCGACTTTCGCAACTTGAGATTCAGTGGAAAATGCGAGGCGGTGGCGGAGCTGGTGCGTTGGCCAGCCGGGAATTAGGCGAGAAGTTAAAGATTACCGACAAGCAACGTGAAAAGCTTCGCACAAAGGGCCGAGAATTAGGACGAGAGTTTCGAAAGAAGATGGCGGAGTTGCAACGTGAGTTTAAAGATGAATTACTCAAGGAACTCGATCCCAAACAACGAAAGCTGTTACTGGCAATGGTCGGCGAACCATTTGAGTTTCGAGACCAAGGACCGGGCCGACCTGGTGGCAATCGACCTGGTGGTGGTCGACCTGGTAACCGGCCTGGTGGTGGCCGCCCTGATGGTAACCGACCTGGCGGCGGCAATCGCCCTGCGCGACCCCCATCCAATTAGGTCGGCATTATGTCAGCACGACAAGATAGCCGGTTCATCTGGACATCGAAAAAAATGAGCGTCTCGCCCTCGCCACTGAAAAGAAGCCGGGCTTCTGAAACGCGAAAGACCCAACGACTCGCCATCTTGCTGGTCGTCTTCCTAATGCAGCCTGGCACGGCGGATGATCACGTCCTTTCGAAGCGCCCGCAGCCGTGGCAGCGTCGCGACAAGCCGATCCTTTCCGCGTTAACCACCAATCAACCGTGGTCGCGAGTCACTCTCTATAGTCCCCACGTCATTCGGGTTGGGGACAAGTACCGCATGTGGTACATCGGCAACTCGTCCGCCACCCGCAGACCCGATTTGGTGATGGGGCTCGCCGAGTCGGACGACGGAATCCGCTGGAAGGAGTACGAGCACAATCCGATCCTCACGCTGGACGACCTCCCCTGGGGCTCATTCTGGCAGACTCCCTTTGTGATGTTCGACGAAGATGAAACTGTCTACAAAATGTGGTTTGTCTCGATCACCGGAGTGAAAACGAACGCCGAAGGCCGGATGATCGAAGGGACACAGAAGCTGGGCTATGCGACCAGCAAGGACGGCATCCAGTGGCACATCCACCCGAAGCCCATCTTCGATTACGGCCGCAGTCCCTGCGTCATCAAAGAGGGAGCGAAGCGCTATCGCATGTGGATGAATTCCGGTCCACTCAAAGACGGTAAACGGACCGGCCTGTTTCAGCACATCTACGAGTTTACCTCAGCCAACGGTCTCGATTGGACTCAGGCGAAGAAGCCGTCCATCCGACCCGCGGGCAAACAGCGAAGCATCGTTTATCCGTTCGTCATTCAGGACGACGGCCGGTATTACATGTGGCACGCCTCGCACGTGCCGAACGGCAGGACCGAGATATTTTGTGATGAGTCGCGTGACGGCTCAACTTGGACGACGCACCACGAGACAGCGGCCTTTCCGGCATCGCGGGATCCTAAACTTTTCGATGGTCGCTATACATCGACGCCGTGTGTCCTCGTCGAAAAGGACCGTTATCTGTTGTACTATTCAGCCCGCGACCTCTCCGACGAATACACCGGCGGCGACGGCAAAAAGCGCCGCGACGGAGCCGGCGTGTATCACTACATCGGAGTTGCTGTCTGCCCGAGACGGTAAG
>JADFIX010000654.1 GCA_022566435.1 Planctomycetota bacterium | reverse complement strand
GCCTACTCTCGTTGGCCAATCGAACAATGCTTCAAAGAGGAAAAAGATGAGCTTGGCTTCGATCATTTCGAGGTCCGCGGTTGGCGATCGATTCATCGGCACATGGCGCTCACCCAGGTGAGCCACTTGTATCTGAACAAGATGCGAGAACAGTTGATTGCCGAGGAACATGTGGAAGAAGAAGCGGGCGTTTTTTCCCTACCGAGACACCGACGACGATCGCCCCACATACCCCGTCGAAAGCCTTACGCACAACCAGATTCGCGATGCCCTGGCCGCTTGGTGTCGCGCTTGGCCCTTGGGCCGGGTTGGCCGTCAGCGTCTGCTGGCGCACGCCGCATGGCACATCAGCTACACCCGAAACCACAACGCCGCCGCCAAGACCGGCCATCGGAAAAGAACGCTCAAGAAACTACGAAAACGGGGTATCGATCTGGCCCGAATACGGACTTGTGTAGGAAGTGACTTTGCGCTATAGTGTTAAGTTGACCCGCATGGCGGACCAACGAAAAACAGTGAACAAAGTGAACGACGGTTCCAACGCGCAGCAAGCCACGTCGGTGTTCATTGTCTTGTTAGGCGTCCTTGTGCCGAGCTGTGCGTTGAATCCACGGGGCTTTTTCCTTTGTTGTGCCGGGCGTCCATCCAAAGGACGGTAGCAACTGTGACAGAGCATTGGCGAGAGCTTCAACGCTTTGAACTATTTCGGAACTGTAGTGACCGACTTGTTCGCTTTCGGAATTGAGGACGCCAAGTACAGCATTGCTATTTCCGATCGGTACGATCAACTCCGACTTAGTCTGTAATACAGCCTGAAAGTAACCAGGTCTTTCGCGAACGTCGGGTGCGTTGAGCGTCTTTCCGCTAGCGGCAACGCTGCCCAGCAATCCAGCGAAAGTTGCAATTCGATACCGTTGTTTATGTTCTGGGAGCGCGTCAGCGACAGCAAGCAAGTTCCTTGAATATGATTCCGTTGTGATCAAGAATATCTGGTTGTAATCCGTTCGTGTCAGATCTTCGAGTTCGTGCAGGGACTTTTCCAGCAGGTCGACCAAATCACCCGCTGACTGCATGCTGGATACGTACGGATTGGGTGTAGAGGTGGTTCTTGTATTGCCAGTAGTCGAAAGGTATCTACCAAGCGCTGCAGCGACTTTGTACGCGAGGTCTTCGGAAGTCGTAAACGAATCACGCACCAAACCAGATCCGATCTTCTCCTTAAGAATCCGAAGCTTTGATTTGCCGGGCTCGTCTTCGATCATCTTTGGTGGCCAGGGATGATCTTCGTCAACCAGAAAACAGAAGACAGGTTTATTGTGTCTTTTTGAATAGTCGAATTCAGCTTCCGTGATTGAGACGACGGATCCTTCGGGAACGAATCCATATCGGTGGGCATAGATGCCGACGAATAGATCGCACTTGTCGATTTCGCTCAAACACGCGTCGGTCGGCTTTTCTGGGCGGGCTCCAAAGACTTCCATGCGGTCAGCTTGTTGGCCCAACCTCTCAAGCGCCTCCGCAGCGGCCTTGCGGTGTTCGACAAGATCATCGTATGTGGAGCTTAGGAAGGTCTTCCTCACGATTCAGCAAGGTTGGTCAGGCGCCTAACAATAATTAGCTTGATCCGCACACCATGCAGAAAGCATAACGTGGAGTGCTGCCCGCGGCAACGTCGGTTTGCGCTGCCCGTCGGTCGTCCGGGCAGCAAGCATTTGATGCACTTGCACTATTTCATTCACAGGAAGCGCCGGGCGATCCCCGTCCTCAATCAATGGCGTCAATTCAAGCGTACTCGTACATGTTCCGCTTCGCCGGGTCGCACAATCCGGCCGGATTGCCCTCGGGAATGGATGCCGCAACGTCGGATAGGAATCGCGCCATGTCATCGGGGTCCAGGCGTTTTCTTCCGGCGAGTTCGCACACTCTTGTATGGTGATCGGCCACGGTTCGGCAGAACGAAGCATCGTGTGCCATGAGGAATCCGTCGTGGACGTCGTGGCGGCCGTCGCGCCGGCGGTGCTCGCTCGTATGCGCACCCGCAAAGTAGTGCATGGCGAACGTCGTCATCAGTTTGAATTTTGCGAATCCGGCATAGCAGCCGTGGACGATTCTGTCCATCAGCCCGAACTCGGCGTGCAGCCCGCGCTCGTATTGGCCGAGCCTTTCGGTGATGTTCCGACCATCTTCCAGAATGGCCATCAGCCGCTCGATGCCGGAGAGGTTGTGCGCGATGCCTGAACTGTGCAGCGGATCGAGGAATCCAAAGGTGTAGGGCAACATCGCCCAGTTTCGACCGGCGGCGCGCGACCATACCCGCTGCAGCCGTCCAGTCCGAACGATGGGGCGTATGGGTTCGGCACCGGCGAATTGCTCCTGGATCGAAGGAAACCGCGACAGCCAAGATGACCATTCAGCGGCCGCGTCGAGAGACTCGTCGATTGGATATCGCTTACGATCCAGGACGAAACCCGCACTAACGAGGTCGTTGTCGAACCGCAGAACCCACATCCAACCACCGTCGAAGATGTGGTGTAGCGCCGCCGCGTCGCAATCGAACGGATGATCCGCCGACTTGCCGCCGAGCGCTTCGTAAAGTTCACGCCACCGCCGCACGCCGGTGAAATGACCGTACACCGTCCGCGAGTTTGTCAGCAGACGTGCCCGATCGTCTTCGATTTCGAGTGCCGAAGCGACGACACCACCCCCACCCGACGCGTCCACGACAAACGGCGCTTCGAAACGAACTTGCTCTCCGTCTCGGTTCAGCGAGAACTGCCACGGATCGCCGTGCGCCAACGTCGTAATCTCAGTTTGATCGAAGTACGAAACTCCCGCCGACACGGCCTCTTTAAGGAAAAAGTGATCGACGTCCGCTCGAAGCCAATGGGTGTCCGCATGTTCATCGTCCGGATTCGCCGCGACAAGCAACTCGTTTGCGTGATCGTCGCGTGGCGAGAACGGCTTCTCCGCCACCTGATGAAAATAGCTGAAACCGCGTTTGAGTCCCCGCATGATCTCGGGGTAGGTCCGCCGCCAGCTTCCATATTGCGTCAGCGGAGCGATGCGCGGCAGGTCGTAGCGGTCCGAAATCTGACGCAATGCGAGGTTCGCCAGCGGGGTCGACGACTCGCCGATGGCGAATCGAGGATGGCCCCCCCGTTCGATCAAGACGACGTTCAGACCGATTCGCCTCGCACACAGGGCCGTGAGGCTTCCGCCGAATCCCGAGCCGATGACGACAATGTCCGCGTCCAACACTTTCACGGCCATTCATCGCAAGGACAAGATACGGGTGGCAACGTTTTCTGGAGAAGATTCATCTGCCGAAGTCGGTTCACTCGTTGCGGGCCGCACTCATTGCAGTGGATGAATTTTTCCATGTCCCAAAGGTCCATGAAGACGCGGCCGTCTTGTAATTCCAAACCGTAGTCCAGCACGGCCTCTATCGATTGAATGGTGGGCGGCGCGAAATGGCCCAATTCGTAGAGGCGTTCCATCGCCCCGTTGCCCGCTCTGGTGGGGATCACGGCGCAGCACTCCACGCCGATTGAAAAGGCGTAGTCGATCGAGCGCTTCGCCCACTTAAGACCCTGCCGTTCCGTCTGGAACGGGGCACGTAACAAAA
>JADFIX010000653.1 GCA_022566435.1 Planctomycetota bacterium | reverse complement strand
AACGAAACCCTGGAAGCGATTCAGTCCGAGGCGACCGACGAAAGTAAGGAACAATGAGCCAACCGATTCGCGAGCTAGACACACCAGGTCCGGATGGCGATCGACGTGTTTCCGGAGCTGAATGCCCCGACGGTCACGATCATGACCGAATCGCCGGGATACGCCGCAGACGAAGTCGAACAGTACATTACTTTTCCGGTCGAGAGCTCGGTGAACGGCATACCCGGCGTGCGACGCGTGCGCAGCGCAAGCGCGATCGGTCTATCGATTGTGTGGGTCGAATTTGACTGGGGCGTAGACATTTACCGGGCACGTTTCCAGGTTTCCGAGCGATTGAACCTCGCGGAAGAGCGCCTTCCACCCGACGTGCACACGGAGATCACACCGGTCACCAGTCTGACCGGTGAGATCATGCTCATCTCGCTTCGCTCCCCGGACGGCAGCGTGAGCCCGCTGGCGTTGCGCGCCTACGGCGAGTTCGATCTACGCAATCGCTTGCTGAGTGTGCCCGGCGTGTCTCAAGTCGTGGCGATAGGCGGCGAACTTCCGGAGTATCAAATCAACGTCGACCAGGATCGGCTTCGGCTCTACGGCCTGTCCGTCAAGGACGTGGTAAGGGCGGCGTCGGAGGCGCACAGTACCGCCGGGGCCGGTTATCTCTTGAACGTCGAAGGGCTCGAGATTCCGCTCCGGCAGACCGGTCGGGTCACCGGCATCGAGGACATCCGTTCGACGATCGTCGCGTACAGTGAAAGCGTGCCGGTCACCATCGGTCAGGTCGCCGACGTCGTGCTGGCGGCGGCATTGAAACGAGGCACGGCCTCCGAGGGCGGGTCGCCGGCCGTCGTTCTGACCATCCAAAAGGCACCGGGTACCAATACGCTGGCACTCACCGAGGCCATCGACAAGGCATTGGATTCGATCGAGCCCGGTATGCCGCCTGGTATCGAACTCAATCGCCACGCGTTCCGGCAGAGTAACTTCATCAATTTGTCGCTGGAAAATGTTGTTCGCGTGGCACGAGACGCCGCAATCATCGTCGCCATCATCCTAGGGCTGTTCCTGCTGAACGTGCGGACGACGGTGATCACGCTTACGGCCATTCCCCTCGCCATGGCGCTCACCCTACTCGTGCTATGGGGATGGGGTGAATCAATCAACGTGATGACGCTCGGCGGTTTGGCCGTCGCGATCGGCGTGGTGGTTGATGATGCCATTATCTTCGTGGAAAACATCTACCGCCGTCTACGGGCCAATCTATTGGCCAAAGAAGGCGACCGGGAGCCGCGACTCACGATCATCTACAACGCGTGCGCCGAATTGCTCAACTCGGTTCTATTTGCCACGCTCATTATCGTCATTGTCTTCGTGCCCATGCTGTTTCTGGGCGGTCTGGAAGGGCGCTTCTTTCGGCCGCTCGGGATCACATACATGCTTTCGATCGGGGCGTCTCTCTTGGTCGCACTGACCGTCACACCGGCACTTTCCCTATTGCTGCTGCGAGGAAAACTGGGAGAAGCCGGGCGCGACACATTCGTCGTCCGCCGGCTCAAAGCCTTATACCGACCTGCGCTGCGATTTGTCGTACGGTTTCGAAAAGTGACCGTTACCGCGGCGTTGGGTTTGACCGTGCTGAGTTTGTGCCTGGCAAGTACGTTCGGCACCAGCTTTTTGCCTGAGTTCAACGAGGGTTCGTTTACGGTGTTTGTCATGGCGCCGCCGGGGACCTCGCTGGAAGAAAGCGATCGCATCGCCCGCGGCGTTGAAGAACGGCTGGCACAGATCGAGGGAGTACGCTCCGTTGTCCGGCGGACCGGCCGTGCGGAACGTGATGAACACGCCGAGCCGGTCAGTAACAGTGAGATCGATGTGGTGCTCGAGCCCGGGTTCGAAAAGGTGGAAATCCGAGACAAGATCGACGAGGTGTTGGCAGCCGTGCCCGGCATGACCACCATGATCGGCCAGCCCATTGAACACCGGCTCTCACATATCATGTCCGGTACGCCGGCCGCCATCGCCATCAATATATACGGCGATGACCTGTCCGTTCTTCGCAAGATAGCCAAAGAGATCGAGGCCGCCATCAAACCGCTGCCCGCCACCCGCGACGTCGCCGCCAACCGCGAGGTGATGATTACCTCGCTGCCGATCCGGTATCGTCATAACGAGCTTGCGCGGTGGGGTTTTACACCGGTTGACGCGGCCGAACAGGTGCGCAGCGCCATCTTTGGCGAGAAGGTCGCCGTCGTCAACGAGGGCGTCAATATCTACGACATCGTTGTGCGGCTGGCGCCCGAACACCGTGAGCGGGTACAGCAAGTCAAAGACCTGATGCTTCGCGGACGCGACGGCGCACTCGTGCGGCTGAGCGAGGTCGCCGACATCGGACTCGAAAAGGCGTCTAACCTGATCTCGCGAGAGAACGCGCAGCGCAAAGCGGTGATCTCATGCAATGTGGCCGAAGGGTACAACCTTGGTGATCTTGTGGAAGAGGTAAAACGGCGGGTTGATCCCATCGTGGCCGGTGTCGGCTATACCGTATCGTACGGCGGTCAGTTTGAGGCCCAGCAATCCGCCTCGAAGACGCTGTACGTGATGGGCGGTATGGTCGCCGTGCTGATGCTGCTCCTGCTCAACATGTCGTTCGGTTCGACGAAGACGGCCGTGCTGGTCATGGTCAATTTGCCGCTCGCCCTGATCGGCGGAATCGTCGCGATTTTCCTGACCGAGTCGGATCATGTTGGGCGGAACTTCTTGGCGCTTTTCGGCGTGGGTGGGCGTTATGAAGCACCGGTGATCTCGATCGCCAGCATGGTCGGCTTTATCACCCTGTTCGGGATCGCCGTTCGAAACGGCATCCTGCTGGTGAATCACTACGCTCATCTGATAAAAGAGGAAGGCAAGTCATTGTCCGAAGCCGTCATGCAGGGGTCGCAGGAGCGGCTGGTGCCGATTTTGATGACCGCATTGACGGCGGTCCTCGGCCTGTTGCCCATCGCCTGGGCGGCAGGCGAGCCGGGTAGTGAGATTCTAGCGCCGATGGCGATCGTGGTACTCGGCGGACTGGTGACCTCGACGTTTCTGAATCTGCTCGTGGTACCGGCCGGCTACGCGTTGATTTTTCATGTTCCAAAGCTTGACAATGCCATTGAAAAAAAGTGATCGAAGCAAAAGAAAAAAGGAGATCGTTATGAATCGAATACTATTAGCAACGGGCCTGGTCTTGGGTCTTGCGCTGGCCACCGGTTGTAAGCGCGAGTCTGGTGAAGAGAAGCCGTCTTCCACAACGGAACGGGAATCGGATGCGGTCCAAGGGCACGCGGAAGGCGCTGCCGTGGGGCATGAACATCAGGAGGGCGAAGCACACGGTCATGGGCATGGCGGTGATGAAGAGGTCGGACTCGGTTCTGTCACGATCGGCGACATGAACGTTTCACTTGCGCAAGGTCACGGCAAGGTCGTAGCGGCGAAGGAAGGTCATCTTGTGGTGGAGCTTCCCTACAACGACAAGGGGGCGACGGTGGTTCGAGCTTGGATCGGCACGGAAGATCGCACGCTATCGCTCGTCGGTAAGGGTGGATATACCCCGTCGCATGACGACTACGACGTTCACGCGATCGCCCCCG
>JADFIX010000652.1 GCA_022566435.1 Planctomycetota bacterium | reverse complement strand
TTCGGTGCCACCGCGCGGGCGAAGGACGTCATCACTACGCCGAGCCACACCATGAAGGCAGGCCACGCCACGAGGTCGTATCTGGCGACCAAGTAGTTCGGCGCGATCGCCATCGAATAGATCCAGGCGAGCAGCAGGGGGCCGAGTGAGGCGAATGCCAGAAAGGCATGTGTGGTCCATGCCCGATTGCCTGTGGCGACCGACAAGCGACGGCGCATGACGCGGGTGACCAACAGCACGATCATGGCGGTGACCACGACCGCCGGAACCGCTCGGGCGGCGGCATTCGCGGCGATTAGGAATTCACCCTGAAATCTCACCGTGTCGACAGACGCAAGCGACAGGCCTCGGAGATGCTCTGGATACGCCCCGGCGGGTAGGAACGCCCAGAGCGTGTGAAGAAAAGCCGTGTGGGGCTCGAAATACTGAGCGATCCATGTGCCACCGCCGCCGCGCGATGCCGGTAAGACCGCCACGACAAAGTACGGTACAAACGCCAAGCCCACGAGCGATGCGGTGATCCACCAGGCGCGGAACGCGCTCTTGCGGTCCGCCGCCACGAAAACGACACCCACCGTCGCGGGCAAGAGGTAAATCGAAAAGTAATGCAGGTGGAGCGCACTGAGCATGGTCAGTCCGAACAAACACCACCAGCGTTTCCGCCCGGTCGTCGCGGCGACATGCAGCGACCAGAGCACGATGGTTAGTAGCAATAGCCACAGGGCGTACGCCCGGGCCTCGTGGGCGTAATGAATGTGCAAAGGATGCACGGCGACCAAGACGGCGGCGACCAGGGCGGTGAACGGATCGGCCAGACGACGCGCCAGCAGGGCGACCATCGGAATCGTCAACGTGGCCGCCAGGGCGGACAATGCGCGATAGCTGATCTCGGATTCCCCCCAACATTCGACCCAACCGCGCAGCAGCAGGTAGTAGGGGAGGTTCGTGCTTTCAGCGAGCAGGCTGGAGCCTTCTGGCCAGTCGAACAGGTATTTGACGTAGATGAACGTACAGCTCTCGTCGAACCAGAAGTCTCGGAATCCGAGCCCGTAGAAGCGCAAGGCTGCGCCGAACAGGGCGATCATAAACAAGGCGATCGACCAGCGATTCCGCGCCGCATTGTCTTCGTTAGTTTGGATCATGATCGAGCGAATCGCGCGGGAAAAATAGAACGCACCGCGCGGCTACTCGGACGACGACGTGCGTTCGAGCGACGGCGTAAACGGGCTATAGACAAAGACCCGGCGCAGCGTCTTTTGATTCACGGAACTCTCGATCGTCAGAATGTTGAGCAGCGGGTTGGCGCGATCGTCGCGGATCGATTTTACTTTGCCGATGACCATCGCCGCGGGCAGCATGGGATCGGTTGGATCGGACAGCACGAAGTCGCCGATCTTGATACCGCCTTCACGTACCAGGCGTCGGTCGACGTTGCTGACTTCCATATGCGTCCCCCCGCGTCCCTTTAACCAGAAGTAGCCGTCTACGATTTGCAATTGTTCAGGCGTCACGTGCCCGATGCGCACTTTACGTTCCACGCTGACATCGCTCAAGAGGATCACACGCGATGTATGCGTACCCACTTGAGGCCCTACAATGCCGACGAGCGTTTCGCCGAGAAGCACGGCCAGACCGCTTTGATGAGCGTTCGCGTCGTGGCCGACGATCTCGATATGATTCGTGGTGACCGCCGCGCCAGCTCGGACGCCCTGCAAGCTACCGGCATTGACCCATCGTGAGCTTCGCCAGGGCAGCACGTCTTCGCCGACCACCTTGGCGGGCATGAGCCGGCCGCGGGCCCCCAAGCGCGAGTCGGTACCGCCCCAAAGGCGAGTCCCCTGCAACAGGGACACCTCCTGCTCGAGATCGTTCAAGACGAGGGCAAGCGATGCCACGCGGTTCTCCAACGCGTGTTTCTCATCCAGCAAGGACTGATAGGCCCGCGGGGAAACAGAAGATGATCGGCCGTGTCCGTCACCTGAAAGCAGATTGGCTCCGGCGATTGCGCCGTCTTGGAAAGGGACGAGGATCTGTACGAGACTGATGAGGCCGCCCGTCCAGGATCGCGGCAAGAAAAAAAGGACCAGTGCCACAAGTGCAAGGGTCGGCACTAGTCTATGTCTCGAGAGAATCGCGCGTTTGTGATGCCGCATCATCCGTGACCCGAAAAAAACACTGGTTTCGCCTTTGAACCCGTAAGCTCGGGTATCGATTCACAGTGGCCCGCGCGCCGAGATCGAGGGTGGGTGTCGACGATTCAGCGTCAATAGTCGTCGGCATCGGACTCCAATGTGTCCTTCCACACCGTGAGGTTTTCGAGGTAGACGCTGGTTCCTCTCGCCACACAACTGAGGGGATCGTCAACGAGTCGAACCGTCAGCCCGGTGCAATCCGCGATATACTGTTCCATGCCTCGAAGCAATGCGCCACCACCGGCCAGGTATATTCCATTCTCGATCAAGTCCGCGGCGAGTTCGGGTTCGGCGCTCTCTAGCGTGCGGGTGACGCACTCCACGATCTGTGCGGCTGGCTCCGCGAGGGCCTCTTTGATTTCGGAGCTGCTGATGGTGCACTCGCGAGGCAGCCCGCCGACGACGTCCCGCCCTCGAACCTGTTTGGTCAGGTCTACTTCGAGATCGGTGATGGTGCCGATCTCCATTTTGATCGCCTCTGCCGTCTGCAGGCCGATCATCAAGTCGTACTTGCGTCGCATGAAAGCGATAATGGCGGAGTCCATCTCGTCCCCGGCGATGCGAATGCTGTTGCAGACGGCGATATCGGCCAGGGCCATGATCGCGACTTCGGTCGTTCCGCCGCCGATGTCGACGATCATCGACGCGACTGGTTCGGCAATCGGCAGTCCGGCGCCGATGCCCGCGGCCATCGGCTCTTCGACCAGATAGACGCGGCGAGCGCCCGCACGTTCCGCGGAGTTGTACACCGCGCGCTTCTCGACGGCGGTGATGCCGGAAGGCACGGCAATGACCACGCGCGGCTTCACGAACCGACGTCGCCCGTGAACCTTTCGTATGAAGTAGCCGAGCATGGCTTCGGTGATGTCGAAATCGGCGATGACGCCATCCTTAAGCGGTCGGATGGCGCTAATGGAGCCGGGTGTCTTTCCGAGCATTTCTTTTGCGACAATCCCGACGGCATTGCCGTCTCGCAGGACGTGATTGGTACCGCGTCTAACGGCGACGACGGAGGGTTCGTTCAGAACGATGCCTTCGCCTTTGACACAGACCAGAGTGTTGCAGGTGCCCAGATCGATGCCCATGTCGACACTGAACATGCCCAGCAGGGAATCAAAGACCACGGTCGACCTCCCGGGTGCCACACAAAAACAACCACACGATTTGGACGCGTATGCTGCCGGATGAATACGGATGTGTCAATCTACGATTCCCTGCGCCCGCGAGCAACCATGCGATCTCGTCCAACGCTCAGCATCCCTGCCGGGAACGGCACCGGCCGCCGGCAACCCGCTCGAGGCGGCCTATCCGCCGGTCGGCGGAAACAGCGAACCGAACGCGGATCCCATTTGGACGGCGACGTAGATCGTCCCGACGACGACGAACCCGGTCGCAACGGCCAGCAGTACCGTGTAGAGGTCACTCTGCGGTCGCC
>JADFIX010000651.1 GCA_022566435.1 Planctomycetota bacterium | reverse complement strand
CGCTGTGGCCGTTATTGCACTGGCTTTGACCTACCTGCCCGGGCTTAAAACGATTCCGCCTTTGGTTGAATCGGACTACGCCCACCAGTTACTCGCCGTCGAGCGTCTTCAACAGGGGCTCGGGCTGACTTCGCTTCAGCCGGTCGCACCTCTCCAGCTGTGGGACTGGCAGTACGATTTCGGTTTTCTCGCGCAATGGCCCGCCGGATATCCGCTCCTGATCTGGATCATCCGAAACGTCTTGCATTGCTCGACACTCGACGTCTGCCGTATTCTCGGGGTATTGGCCTGTTCGGCTGCCCTGGTGGGGTGGTTTGTCTGGACCCTACGCCTTGTACCCAGAGCCGTTCCCGGAAAGGTCGCCTCGTTCTCTTCCCCCCTTGCCAAGGGGGGATCGAGGGGGGTTTCGCAACAGTCCGGATCATCAAGAATCAATCACCCCCGCATGGCGATCGGGTCAGACGATCCCATGGAATCTCCGTGCAACCCCACGCCCCATTGCATACGCCGTTCCGGTGCACCATAATCCCTGCCACAAATTCAAGGGTGAATTGGACCATGAGCGACTTCGCATTACCGAAAGCAAAACTCGTCGATTTCCTCAAGAAGAATCGACCCGACCTGCACGCCAAGGCAAACGAATTGCGCAAAGCCGTGGAAAGCTGGCTCGCTTACATCCGTCCGCAGCTCAGATTCCCTTGAATAATCCTACGCCATCCTCGTATAAAAAAACGGCGGGATCGTGAGCGCGGCGACTTGGCCGCCGCCGGAGGCTTCCTGCGAGGCGGCCAAAGCGTGGGCCAGGTTCGGCGACCAGGATACACCGAGGCGCTTGGCGCATGCATCGTCGGCCGGACCGACGAGAGTCACCTTGGACAAGTACTTGAACGCATACGTCGCCCAGTACCAAACGGTGAACGGATGGAAGCCGTGGTGGGCGAAACGGTTTCGATAACATTCGATCAGATGCGGGTCGCGGGCGAACTTCTCCTGGAACCCGTCCATCATTTCGAACGGATCGCTGGTTTCTGACAACACATCGTCATAAAACTTGCGGTAGGCCACGTGGTATTCCGGATGGAACACCTCGAACACCGGATTCAGAATGATCACCGCACCGCCCTTTTTCACCAGCGGCTTGTCGTAGAACCAGTTGAAGATATAGCCCAGCACGTCGCTGACCACCAATACGGGGTTGATCCGGGCGTCGATCGCGTAAGGGCTCAGATCCGGCAGGCCGACTACCAGCGTG
This sequence comes from Planctomycetota bacterium, assembly GCA_022566435.1. Classification (GTDB taxonomy): domain Bacteria; phylum Planctomycetota; class Phycisphaerae; order UBA1845; family UBA1845; genus JADFIX01. The sequence continues at coordinate 2,381 of JADFIX010000651.1, read as the reverse complement.
TCGTATTGCCGCGGCGCGGTCACGGTCATCTGCCGGGTCATGACATCGATGGTCCGCTCGTGAACCGCGTCGATGTCCCCGGCGTTGATCTCCACCGGGTCGTACGCCCCGCGCACGCCACGGAGGATCGCCTTTCTGATCGACTCGGGGGTCACGGCCATCGCCCACGGCGTGGCACGCTTCAAGAAGCGCTGCCCCATGTTGCATCGCTCGTCGGGCATACCCAGATGGCGCACGGATCGCGGGTAGGTGGCGTTGTTCATGGCCGCCTCCATGACCATGATCCGCGTCTGCTTCATGATCACCCGACTAATTCGCTCGATGGACTCGTGCATGTGCGAGCCTTCGGGCTGCATGACGTGGGGGCATTCGGCGGTCATCTTGGGGTGGTGGTGGTTGGCGATCGATTCATAGCTGGCCAACCCGACGGCGACGGATTTGTGCCCGCCGTTGAGCGGCACCTGCACGCTGTCGACGTAGATCACCAGATCGCTCTCGATCACGCCCTTGTAGACCTGAACCGACTCGCCCTTTTCGGTTTCACCCAGATCGGCGATCTGCCCGCGATCTTCGGCGTCGAAATTGATCAGCCGGTCGGGATAAATATCGCCCATGATTCGGGCGCCCAACATGCGCGCAAGTTCGTGTTTTTTCATCTTGCGGTGCAGGGCAATGGCACAGATCAGGTGGATGTTGCCGAGCTTCACGCCGTAGGCATCGAGCATGTCGAGCAAGGTCTCGATCGACTGCTGGCGGATGTCGGGCAGCGGTGTGGGTGGAAACGGCTGACAATTGTCGTCGAATGCGATCAATACCCTAGATGAGGCGTCGACCAACTCCTTCAGCGGCGGCATACCCAGCGGATTCTCGAAGGCCCGGCGGACGGCCTGCGGAACATCGCGCCGCCGCAAACCGGGGATCGGGTCTTGGGCGTAGAAGATGTTCGCATCGTCGGGCAGTTTTGCGGCGATGATGTTGTTGCCGGAGTACGTCAGATATTTCATGCCCAGGTCACCTTCTCGCCGGCATCACAAACTTCGGTATTTCGGATCGTACAATCAATCGCCCTAACAACCCGCCGACAAAGTAGGTCAAAAACGCCAAGAGCACGTCGACGGCAAGCGCCACCACCACCAGAATCCACGCGATGGCAATGGCACCGGCCCCCTCGATCCCCTTTGCCCCGGGATCGTTGAAGAGATCCGACATGAGCGAGAAAATGTCGTCTGAACGGATTCCCTCGAAAGCGATTGCCGGGGCGGAGCCGGTCACCCACGTCGCGACGCGCGTGGTCATGATCGACCCCATCTCGTAGTAATCCCCCGGCATGTTGTAAAAGGGAGCCAACCCGATCACGACGCCGAGACCGAACAAGATCGGCCGGCGTCCACGCATGCAAAAGTGAATCACCGGCACGCCGATCAGCACCGACAGGGCAAACGGAAGAAAATCCGTGGCAAGATAAATGAAGTCCGACCCCTTGGTGTCGAAACCTGTCAGTTGTCCGGCGTAATTGCTGCCGGAAACGATGAACGGAAAAATTTCCTTCAGAAAATTCGCACCGTACCGCGCTGACAGCTCGAGCCGAGTGACCTCGCCGCCGGTCATGAGACAGCCGGCCACGTGCAGCAATTCATGCACCGGTACGTAGAGAAACCACACCACGACAATGCTGATCATCATCGGCCCCATCGCCTTGAACGGGCTGCGGACCGACATGATCGGCATCAGACAAGCGATCACGTCGTCAAAGGGCCTGCGGAAGAATGATTTCATGGAAGACTCCGGCGAACGCCCTATCTTCCGCCGGCCAGACCATACGCCGGTCGTCGTCGGAGCCGGACGAGCCCGTTCGCTCTGGAATGGTACCGAACAAGTTGCAGAATAAACAAGTGCCCCACACCGAATTCGCCCTTGATCGGCGGTTTGGGCGCGTGGCCGCGTGGGATCGTCGAAAGTTGTCCTGTGAAATCCGGTATAGGGCTTTTGGATTGACGCGCGGTTCGATCGATGGGTACGATACGCACGCTCGGCAGCGGGAACGGCGGCGGCGCGGCCCGGATTCCGTTTGCCCGGCGATTGGTGCGTTCAAAAAACCAACCGCGATTCATTTGCCGAAACAGGCCGCGACGGGAACCTCCGATGAAGTATCGAAATATTGTGGTCTGTGGATGGTCGTTCACCGTGCTCGCATGGAGTGCGGTCGCTTTCGCACAGCAGGAAACAGAAACGCCTCCGCTCGAAAGTCTTCTCCGCCATATTCCCGACCCGGACCTGGATCGCGGGCTCGGAATCGAACAACTGGAAAAGTTCAAGGCGGAAGGAAAGGACACGGACGTCAGGCGTCTGGAGACTATCTTCAGAGCCTCGGACCGCATTCG
>JADFIX010000650.1:1531-3638 GCA_022566435.1 Planctomycetota bacterium | reverse complement strand
CAAGTACGCCTCGCCGGCCTGAACGTCCTGCCCCAAAGCGTCGTAGCATTTTCCCAACTGGTAATGCGCGCCGGCGTGCAGCGGGTCGATTTCGACAGCCCGCCGCAACAGCGCCGCGGCCTTTTGCATGTCGCTCGCGTAGTGCTGCTCGGCGGAGGACCAAAGCTCGCTCCACCTGCGCCTCTCTTCCGGCGTCAGCCCGTCGCGATGCTGGGCTTTGAACGGCGGCGAATCGCGAAGATTGCAGACCGGATTGACCAGCACGACCGGCGCCCCGGCGTCGTGGGCCATGGCGACCATGCGGCGCAGGTTGTAGCGAAAGTGCTGAACGACGTCGCGCCGCCAGGCGTCGTCGCGATGGTACATTTCCAGGCCGCCCCGATAGTCCAGCAGCGCTTCGACCTCGGTTTTCAGGATGGGCCGCCCTGGCGTTTCTCCCGATGCGTCGCCGACGAGCCGCAGACCGACTTCGCGCAGCAGCGTGAAGGTTCGCAACCGCGAGACCTGCTCGAGGACGCCCCGCATCGCGGCCGATTGTTCCTTGAGACTTCGATACGTGCGATCTTCCAGAAACTCGTTATGCCCCGTGTACAGCACGATCAAGTCAGGCTTGTACAGCAGGACTTCTTCCAAAATCGGCGCCAGGCGGTAACTGGCGTAGGATACGCCGCCGCAGTTGACGACCTCCCAGCGGCGGCGCGGATCGGCTTCGGCCAGGGCGATTTCCAGCCACGTGGTGAACGACGTCTCAATGGCCAGCGGTCGTCCTTGAACCGTCGAACCGCCCAGGCAAAAAATGCGAAACTCGTCAGCCCCCTTCTCCGCGGCGAAGGACTCGGGCCGAAAAAACTTTTGCCGTCCCCGCGGGATTTCATACCGCCGGCCATCTTCGCTGAGCACAAACAACGGCCGCACGGCGCTAAAGCCCACAAACGGATCGTCGTGCAGACTCGGCCGCCCCCAATCGAACAGAAGGCAAGCCCCTTCCGCCAAAAAAAAGGGCGCCAGTCCCAACAAAACCGCGCCGGCGCGAAACAACAACCCCCGGGCGACACTTCGGCGTTGGCTGGAAGGGGGCGAATCGCTCATCGGATTCCGTCGGACCTGCGGCGGGTGCTGGTCATCGTCATCAATATGGTGTCTAAATAGGGTCTCGTTTGAGAACACGCCCCGACGACACATGGTACACTCATTCAGCAGCGGACGGTATCGCGGCGGAGCACGGTTTGCTGGTCCGCGCCGCGTGCTTGCCGATTTACGACAGCCGCACGATTACATGTAAAGGCCTACAACCCATGTCCACACCTGGTGACCTTGGCGGCCGGCAAGGCCGTGCTTTTTCTCCCGACGACATTCCCTGGGATCAGATATCCAAGGGGATTCGACAGGCGGCGATTGGAATCGCCGCCGTCGTGGTGGTGCTCGTGGTCTGGTCGATGTTTTATCGCATCGAGGCCAGCGACGCAGGCGTGGTGCTCCGCTTTGGCAGGAAGGTGGCCGAGGTTCCACCGGGCCTTCACGTGAAATGGCCCTGGCCGATCGATACGGTCTACAAGGTTCCTGTACAGCGCATCCAGACCCTGGAGTTTGGTTTTGAAACGTCGCAGGCGGGTCGCAGGACGCTGTACGCCCCGAAGTCGACCGAAGACCTTGCCGTGGCCGAGATGCTCACAGGCGACTTGAATCTGGGGCACGTCGAGTGGGTCGTGCAGTACCGCGTCAAGAACGCGATGGAATTTCTTTTCAACATCGGCGGCACCGAGGAGATCGACCCAAGGAGCTTGCCCAGTGGAACGGTTTCCGACGTCAACCCGGCGGTGCCGGACACCATTAGCGATATTTCCGAGTCGGTGATGCGAAAACTCGTGGGTGATTCCAGCATCGACTACGTGCTGACGATCGGCCGAGAACAGCTCGCCAACGATGCGAAGGAAATGATCCAAGAAGAACTGGACGACTTCGAGGCGGGCGTGGAGATCATTACCGTCAAGCTGCAGACGACCGCGCCGCCCACCGAAGCCGTTCAGGACGCCTTTCAGGAGGTCAACCGCGCCCGGCAGAAGAAAGAACAAGTGATCTACGAAGCGCAGGGCGATCAGAACAGCAA
>JADFIX010000650.1:0-1521 GCA_022566435.1 Planctomycetota bacterium | reverse complement strand
GCCCACGGAAAGAAGGAACAAGCGATCACCGAGGCCGAAGGATACGAAGATCGTGTCATCCTCACGACGACGGGAAAGGTGAATGCCTTTCTCGCCCAGTTAGCTGAATACGAAAAGGCGCCCGATGTCACCCGTCAACGGCTTTACCTGGAGGCGATGGAGGAAATCCTTTCCCGGGCGGGCGGCCTGACCATCATTGACGATTCCGTGCGAGGCGTGCTGCCACTGCTCAATCTCGATCAGGGAAGTCCTCTGTCCGGCGTCCGGAATGGAGGTGGGCGATGAAGACAAGAATGACCGTCGCCGTTGTTGTAATAGTTCTCGGAATTGCCGCCTTCGTGCTGTACTCGAGCACCTTCATCGTCGAGGAAGGAAAACAGGTCATCGTGACCCAGTTCGGCGATATCGTCGACGATGTTCAAGAGCCGGGATTGCATTACAAGACCCCTTTCATTCAGGAAGCATACTACCTGGAAAAACGATTGCTTCCCTGGGACGGGGCGCCGGAGAGCATGCAAACAAAAGACAAGAAACGGATCGACATCGACGTCTGGGCACGCTGGCGTATTGTTGATCCGATGACTTTCTTCCAGACGGTTCGCAATGAAGACCGCGGACAAAAAATCCTTGACGATTTGGTTGATTCGGCGGTCCGCGACGTTGTTGCACGCCACAACTTAATCGATGTTGTTCGCAAGTCGAACGATGAACTGATCTACGAAACCGAAGAACTGGAACGGACCACAGCCGATCGGGTTGCAGGCAGGGGACGCGACGACGTCGAAGATGAAATTCTCCGCGGTGTCGATTTGAAAGAATACGGAATGAAACTGGTCAAGGTCCGTATCAAACGAGTCAATTATGTTGCCTCGGTGCGGGCGACCGTCTACGAGCGGATGATCTCGGAGCGATTGCGGATCGCAAAGTTGTATGAGTCGGAGGCGGTAGAAGAGAAGAACCGCATTCTCGGTCAAACGCAGAAAGAGCTTGATCAAATCGAAGGCGAAATGGAGAAGGAATCCGTGGAGATTCGCGGCCAAGCCGATGCACAGGTGATCGAGCTGACCGCTAAAGCCTATGGCCAGTCCCCCGAGTTCTATGAGTTCTTGCGGCGGCTGGAGGTTTTGAAGAAGACACTCGGCCGAGATACGCGCTTGATTTTGTCCACGGAAAGCGGTTTGCTTCAAATGCTCAAGGAACCGGGCCAGTCGACATTGGCGCCGGTAGTGCCGCCACGAACCAGCCGGTGACTTGACTGAGTGCATCATCCAACACAAAGGATTCGCATGACGCTGGCCAATTGGAAAACTCAGTCGTACGACAATCATCCAAACAACGTGGTGCAGAGCTTGTTGTTTAATAACCGACATCGAGTGATCGAGTATAGCACCCGCGACGCGCAAGGGAATTGGCAAAATCGGGCTGATCTGCCCGCCCCGGTTGTTCGGCTTTATGAAACCGAGGCTGCGCCTGATCGCACTTGCCGACTTCCTCGAGTCGATCGAACAGTCGCGCAACGTG
>JADFIX010000649.1:2942-3638 GCA_022566435.1 Planctomycetota bacterium | reverse complement strand
AGACTGCCCATTTCTGCTCGATGTGCGGCCCGAACTTCTGCTCGATGAAGATCACCCAAGACGTCCGCGACTACGCGGCGGCCCAAGGTGTCGCTGAATCGGAAGCGATTCAGGTAGGGTTGGCGGAAAAAGCCAAAGAATTCTCGGAATCGGGCGGCGAGGTGTATCGGTAGGGCCTCTCAAGAGTCGCGTGTGGCCGGGTCGCCAATATCGGCGTGCTCCAATGGGCGTCCGTGGAGGGATTCGTATGTTTCGCAGCAGTCGCCTTGCAGCGGTCGTCATGGAGCGACGCACATGCCGTATAATCGATCCCACGAATAGATGCCGGTGTCGTGGCCGTCGGTGAACGAGAACTTGACCGCGTAGTTGCCGACGAGCGCCATGTTCGTGATTCCGATGTCGTCCGGTACCGCATCGACGTCGAGCGTGCGCACTCCTGTCCTCTCATCCACGCAACCGGCGCAGGCGCATTCACACCGAAGCTGTCTCACTGGATGGCGGCGCGGCGTTTCCTCGCGCCAGGTGATCTCCAATAGGCCCTCTGCTCGCTTCAACTTGATGTCCATTGGTGCCTCGTGCATCATCACCCCGCTTGAACCAGTTTCGCCTTTGCGCTTTCGATTCGATCCATCGGCCGATGCGCCGACAACCACTGTCGCCGCATCGTATGGCATTCTTGGTTTTCGTTGTAGCGGT
>JADFIX010000649.1:0-2932 GCA_022566435.1 Planctomycetota bacterium | reverse complement strand
AGCACGCGGCCCAGTCCTCTGACGGTCGCCACAGGGAGCCCTCGCTATACAAGACTCGAAAACGCTCTAGCGTAGCCGCAAGATGTTGCATTATACTATCATTCGCGGACCAGAGCGAAAAGCAGGGATCTGGCGAATCGCGAGGTAATGAAAAACAATATGACAAGCGTTTCACATAACAAATCGACCCTCGTGTACGACGGCGAATGCCCGTTCTGTCGCAAATGGGTGACGCGAATCGGTCGCCGCGATCGAAACGACGCCCTCGAACTCGTGGCCAGGCAGACCGAAGGGCTCACCGAGCGATTCCCAAGACTCGATGAAGCCGACTTCAATACCGGCATGCGGCTGATCACCCCCGACAGCGTCATCCACGTCGGTGCGGATGCGGCCTATCAAATCGCCCGCCGGCTGCCCTTCTGGCGGCGGATCGCGTGGTTGTACCGTGTTCCGGGAATTCATTGGCTCACGCGGACCGGCTACGTGTGGATCGCAGCCCATCGCCAATCGCTGGGCGGCAAATGCGACGACGAGACTTGCGACCCAACATAACAATCGTACATTTGCCGACGCCACACCGATTCTCGAATGGAAGGTGGGACAACGCACGGTGTCGGTCCGATGGAATTGCCGCATGAACCTACGTGACATCACGAAAGACGACCTGGCGAAACTCGAGTTTATCGAGTTGCCTGCGGCCGAGCTGGAAAGGGTAGACTGGTCTGAAACGGGCACTCGTTGGTGGCGAATTGTCGCGGAGATCAGTTGTAGTTCGTGCGGCGCGTATCAGGCCGTTGATTCCGACCCCACCAACGACAGAGACGTCGCCACAGCCCTTGCCGTGAAACTGTTCAACGAAGCAGGCTGGCGCGCTTCCGATCCTGCCCGCGTGCTGTGCGGCGATTGCTAGTGTATCGCCAACCTCAAATATGCGGGTTGACCAAGAGCCGGGTCGCTCAGGCTCGCCGTACTGAATGCGACCGGAAAGGGAGCGTGAAGGGGCGACCGAATTCGTGCGACCGGATAGGGCGCACGAATGAGCCCTGAGACGCTACCGAGTTGGGCGCGTGAAGGCGACGCTTCCTGAGCAACAGCGAAAACACAAAAAAGGCCACCAGCAACTGGTGGCCTTTCTGATTTCGATGTCGGTTTGCGATCTAGTAGCGATCTCGGCCACCACCACCGCCACCGCCGCCGTAGCCACCGCCACCGCCACCGCCACCGCCGTATCCGCCACGGCCGCCGCCGCCGCCGCCGCCGCTGCGCGGCTCACGGGGCTTCGCCTCGTTGACGGTCAACGTACGTCCACCGTTCTCTTGACCGTTTAGCGCCTCGATCGCTGCGTTGGCCTCATCCTCGGAGGACATTTCCACGAACCCGAACCCTTTGCTCCTGCCGGTCGAGCGGTCACTGATGACTTCCGCGCTCAGCACCGTACCATGCGCCGCCAGCATGGCCTCCAAGTCCGAACTGCTGACGTCGTAGCTTAGGTTCCCAACATACAACTTTTTGCCCATCGCAAGCTCCTGTCGATGGCGAGTCCAACCCACGGTTTTACTTTCAGGGTCGTGAATGAAAGCGGCCAACGTTTTAGCCTTGAAGGTAGATGGACGATCTTGGCCTTGCGATCCGGACTTGGGTATCCAAGGTCAGGCACGAGCCTCGGTCGACGAACTAACCACCGGAAAGCATACCCCGCATACGGTTCTAGTCAACCTCTGTTTTGTTACCAAGAAACTCGATCGTCGCACTGCGGGCCTTTGAGTCGCGGCGCCGAATCCCTCTCGTTCAACGGGCACGCCGGCTCAAAGAGGGGTTTTTCAAACCGCCGATGTCGTCACCGGGGACAGTGCGGAATAGGCCGAAAACGACGATTCTGCCCACAAAGCGACCCAATGCCCCCGGACCGTGTTCCCCCAACTGATAATGACAAAAACGCTCACCGATTTCCCTAAACTCCTGTGAATGCAAGCACTTACAACTCCGGTTCGCAATGTCGCGGTGCGCGAAATGCCGGATTCTCTGTGGATCGACTCTGATTCAAGGTGCTTGGCAAACTCCTGGGATCAAATCCGCAGTGGCGCTAGGCCCGTCATCTAAGCGATCGTGAGAATTGTCAAATCGGCTGCTGGTGGCACGCGCCCCACTTTCGCAACACATCTCTCGATCGCCGTTCCGCGGAATCCCCGGTCACGGTCTTTAAGCGGTGATTTCGAAAACCTTTTCGCCATTTTTTCACGGGCGTGTCAGAACCAAGCCGTCCGTCCCGTATCCCCTGTGAATCGAAAGACTGACGAGCTGCCGTGACTTGAAGTGGCGCCGCTTTCCGATCGGCAAGCTCGTGAAATCAATCGACGAAGCAGGATGCCGAGTGGTCGCCATGAAGGCATTGGAGATTTGCGTTACGAAAACTTCTCGATGGGAGATATCATCATGAATGCACGAAAGAATCGAACGGCTTACGGATACGGCGAGGGCTCGAAGGTGGCTTACGCCGTGGGACTGATGGTTTTGGGCGCCGTCATGTCGGCGCAGGGTGCGACCGTCATCTATCAGGCGGGCAACACGGATATTTATTTGGACTCGGAATATGCCGAGCTGGAAGACCCCGTCGGCATGCTCGGCGGCTGTACCGTGCTGGAACACCGCGACGCGGGTTACCCTTGTGACGAGGATGGCGGTTCGGTCCGCTACGAAGACTGGGCGGTCAACGATCCATGTGCGGAGTGCGACGATCTCGGTTGCATTGACGGATCTAGGAACGAGATCTGGCTACGCTCCAGTGGTGACGCCGCAACGACAACCACGACCAGGCCCAGCACGGCTGTGTCCGCAGCGGCGCGCACCGCACCGCGAGAGGGTCGACGAGGTTCGCTGAAACGTGACATTCGTTGCCTTCCCCGCGGGAGCGTTCGCACGACTGTCGAGTCAG
>JADFIX010000648.1 GCA_022566435.1 Planctomycetota bacterium | reverse complement strand
AGTTCGGCTGCGCCGCGCTCAATCCAGCCGGTCTTGCCGTCCACCAGTTCCACGTTCCACCACCCGCCGCGGCGTTCCTGCAGCTTGAACTCGACGCCGGACTGGAGGGGCTGCTCGATCTGTCGCTGATAGCTAGGCCCCGGGCCCTTGTAGACGACCACGTCCATGCCGGTCACGACCCCGGCCGGACCGTATCTCTCGGTCCACCGATCGTAGGCTAGCGATCCGCCGATCGCCAGCGATATGATGGCGGCCACGAGTGCCGCGACGGCGAGAGGGCGGCGGGGGATGAAGCACCTGACGGTGAGCAGCATCCAGAATGCCGCATAGAGCGCCAGCCCCGCTACGGTGCGTTCGTGGTGCGACGTGTCGAAGTGCCAAAAAAACACATTACGCAACAGCGCGCTTCGCCGCTCGGGTTGAACAGGCGTGAGGCAACGAGATCGCGCTTCCTTCAAGTTGTCATTCAAGAGCGGGTCGCGCGGGATCAGCGCGGTGGCACGACGATAGTGGAGGATGGCCCGCCCGATTTCTCCCATCTGCAGGAAACAGTTACCGAGATTATATTCGAGGTGACCGTTCACCACGTCGGCGGATATCAAGCTCTCAAAACGTTGCGCCGCGGACCGAAAAAGTCGGCGCGCCCGTTTCGGCTGGTCGTGTTGAATCTGCTGCGCCTGATCGAAATCCGTCAACGCCTCGGCAAATAGCTGTTCGAGATCGACGCCGATGAACCCCGAATCCGCCACGGCGGCGGTAAACGGGGTGACGAACCACATCACGATTACAAGTCTGTAGGGACTCGAGGCCATCAGCGTAGTCGCTCCAACTGATGGATCCACCGGCGAACGTCTTTGGTCGCCTGTCGAACCGACGCGTTGTCCAATTCACTCGGTGCATACCGCGCGGCGTCGGCCGCGGCCAGAAAGCCTACCAGATCGCGAGCGAGCTGAGGTTCGACGGTGTGAGATTCCATCAACGTACGCGCATCATCCGGGGTAAGCGTCCCAGGTGGAAGATTGAAGCGGTCTGCCAGATAGCCGGTCAAGGCGGCGGAAAGCTTCGCCCATTGCTCGGTGGCGTCGGCCCCGTGCAGCGCGGACCGGATCAGCGGCTTGGCGTTACGAACCGCACGGCGGCGGCGGGCCAGCCCGCTGTCGGCGCGAAATCTCGCGCTGCGCCACGCCACAAAGGTGGCACCAAGCCAAAACACCGGTGGAAACAATAACGCCGTCGACCACGCCTTGGAAAAGGTGAATACTTGGCTGGCCAACACGGTGGCCGGATCCACGTAGTTAGGCGAGATTCCGCCGGTGAGAAGAGTCAACGATTCGCCATTTTGGGGCGATTCGTTTTCACCGGCCAGGTTGATCGTCGTGGACGTCGCCGACGGGGGATCGACGGTAAGCGGAATCGGATTGCTTGTCCGGGTGACAAACGTCTCTGATTTCGGATCAAAATAGGACCAACGAATGGGTGGAATCGTTTGCTCGCCTTGCTGTTTGGGGAAAAGCGCCAAGCGGAAAGTCTTGGTGCCGCCCTCCATATCGCCCACTAATTCATTTCGTGAGAAGTCGAATCGGCTGGTCAGCTCCGGATGTTGGGCAAGGTCCGGTCCGGCCACGCCCTCGAGTGGCCTCCCTCGAATGGCGATCGTCAGGGTGACCGGCTGCCCCTGCTCGACGCGATCGGGTTTCGCGTCCACGCGCAGCGTGTATCGCCCGAGTGCCCCTTGGAAGTCCGGTGGACGGTTTTCCATCGGCGGACCCTTGACTTCAATGCCGATCGCGTCCACGCGAGTGGTTTCGCGTCGGCTACGGGTGACGCGGTTGTTGAAGAAACTTCTTCGCACTTCCGTCGGATACCCCGCCTTCAGGAAGACCGGTCCGATTGTCTTGGTTCCGACTTGCTCGGCACGTAGGCGGACCGTCGTGCGGTAGATCGTGTAATCATGCTTTTGCCCGTTGGAATCGGCGAGACGGGCCGCAGTGGGTGTGAACCGGCTCGAGGCGAACACGGACAACTGAGACTGTCGGGCGACGATGATTTTCAACAGGTCCATGTCGACTTTCTGCCCGCGAATGACCACGTTGCGAATGCCGATGGTGAGCTTGGCGACGAAGGGCTCGGTGACATAGAGCGATCGCGGCGCGGCTTCAATTTCCGCGAAGATGAATCGGTCCCCTCGAGGTTCCGATGCCACCGTAAGCTCGCGGACGACGATCGAAACGGGTTTCGTACGATAGACTTTACCCTCGGATTTGACCGACACCGGTCCGATCAGAAAGCGACCCGGCATGTCCGCGATAATCTGAAGTTCATAGGTGTGGGTGATAATCCGCGACATGCGCCCGTTTACCCAAGACGACTGATTGAACACGGAGGGGGTAGCGCTGACCAAGTTGAGAGTCAATCCGTCGGGCATGACGGCCGTCGGCGTTTCCGGGTTGTTCAAGTTGGTACAGACCAGTTTGGCCACGATGGACTCACCCGGTTCGAGCACGGTTGTTTCGAGTTGCAGCTCGATGCCCGGTTTTTGGGCCCACACGGGCGCGGCGAGAATGAGGACGGTCATGAGGAGCGGCGCACGGGGAGACATCTACCAATCCCTTTCCACCGGTGGCAGGGGCACTTTTTGAACGTCGACTTTTCGTTTCTTCTGTCGCTCGCGAATGGCCTGCATTGATGATGCCGCGCAACTCTGGCGAATCATCAAGAAAACTGTCGGCCTCGTCGATCAAAAGCGTCGGATGGAATTTGTCCATTGCTCGATACAGCGCAGCGAGCGATAGGTTTGAAACCATCAAACCGCGGAATACGAGGGCGTTTATCACGGTGAGCAACTGCGATTTGCCGCATCGTTTTTGCGGGCTCTCAATTGAAAGGATAGGCGCGATGTATGCCGCTTCGATCGCGTAGGTGTGGATAATCCAGAGTGTCACGGCGGTCGCCGCGTGTGCCGGCAGTACGATGTAGCGTTGAATCTCTGTGATAACGTCAGCGAGCAGCTGGGACCCGTCAACATGATCACTACACGAATCGATTTCCGCGAACAGTAGTCGCGAATCCGATGCTTGCGTGTCGCGTTTGGCCTGGGTGACCGCTTGATCGATGACGGTGACAGTTACTCCGAGTTTTTTGGCAGCATCCTTGCGCTGCAATCCGTAGGTGATCGGATCCAGCTGCGCGAGTTCGACAATGGTCTCGTCGGCCGCGTCGCGCTGCTCCGCTTCGATGTCGAGTGTTTGAACTTCCGCATCATGCGACATGATCGGCCCGCTCGAAAAAGAGCCTGCAGTCTGACGTATTCAGCAAGCTATACCGAATCGCGACGACTGACGGAGACCCGGCAGCCAGCAGCTCGCGAGCCATGGCGGCCAGGCGATTGTCGTCAGGCGGTCCGAGTTCGTAAACGAGTGCGGGATGGCCATTAGACGGCCAGCGGAATGCGGCCGGCGCGCCGTCGTCGGGCAAGATCATCACCCGCCCGACGCCGGCACGTCTGGCAAAACTCCAGGCCCTCGCGCCTAGCGCAACTTTAATAGCCGGATGCGGGTGTCGCTTGAGGTACTCCGCGCCGAACGGCGGCAGAGGCTTTCGCCTGGCCATGGCAAGGTGTCGGCCTTTTCTTTTGGTCATT
>JADFIX010000647.1 GCA_022566435.1 Planctomycetota bacterium | reverse complement strand
GGGTGATGGGTATGCAGCGACGCTTTCTTGGATATTTGACCTCCTCGGCTGGTCGCTTCTGGCGAAGAGAAAGTCTTTTGGTACTGACCTTCGAGGTATCGTTCTCTTGGATGAAATGGAGCAACATCTCCATCCATCCTGGCAGCGCGCGATCATCGGACTTCTGGCTGCCGATTTCCCCGGAATCCAGTTCATTGCGACGACACATGCACCATTGACCGCTATTGGATCAACTGCGCTTTCTGATGAGTGTTGCCAGCTTGTGCTGCTGCAGCAGGACGGAGATGGTGTTATCGCTCGATCAGGTCTTCGGCCGCCACGCGGTCGGCGCGCGGACCAGGTTCTTACTTCCTATCTGTTTGGCCTTCCGACAAGTGGCGATGACGAAACTAAGGATCAGATCGAGCGGCTTGCCGCACTTTCTTGTATGACCGCGCGATCCGCACAAAAAGAACGCGAGTTGCAGGACCTCCTGCTGGCGCTTGATAAAAAGCTTGGCAGCGGGGAATCGGAGCTTGAACGCCACATTGCGGATGCTGTCCGCGAAGTCCTAGAAAAGAACCCCAAAACAAGTGAGTTCCCGACGGAGGCCCTGACGTTTGAGCTTCGGCGGCAGTTGAGCCAACTGTTCCATGATTAGTGAGTGGAAATGATTCATATCGATTTCGAACAACCAGACACACCCACATGGCTACAATGGCGAACCGAATGCGAAGACGCACAGGAAGAGTTAAATAATTCGGTTGAGGTCGGGGCACGTATGCGAGTCAAGGATCACCTATATAAGGGCGTCGAACATCATATCCGCGAAGACGTTTTTTTTGGCCGGGACGGTCCGTTTCGAGGAAGGTGCGTCTACTGTGAAACAAAGATTTCGCCGGGCCAGCACGGTAACGTGGAGCACTTTCGCCCACATGCTAAGGTAACTGACAGTTCGAACAATTCAGTAAGCGTTACAATCAACGGAACCACGACGGAGCATCCGGGTTACTATTGGCTCGCCTACGACTGGCAAAACCTCCTTCCGGCCTGCGAGCTTTGTAATCAGCCGTCTACGATTCACAGCGGTGGTCGTCCGATCGGGAAACGCAATCAGTTCCCGGTGGCTGGGTTCCGCGCCACAGTCCCCGGTGATGAGACCCGTGAGGAACCCCTTCTTATTCACCCGGTCCTTGACTACCCGGAGCAACACCTAAGGCTTAACGACGTCTGCGCCTTCGAGGATCTCGATGATCGCGGAAAAACTACGATCGGCGTACTGGGCCTGAATGATCGGGACCTTCCGAATGAACGGATGGAAGTATACCGAAAGGTTCGGCAAAAGTTTGGACTTCTTCTTCAAGTCCGCAACCATGCCGAACTCAGAGAAAGCGCGCCCGCTCTCCTCACAAGCCTTCTCGCCCTCAAGAATGGATCCGGTGCACATACCGCTGCTGCAAGAAAGGCAATAATCGACGCGACCGCAAACGCCGATACGCTCAAACAGGAGTTAGCGAGTGCAACTGAACCGCCCCGATGAAAAACAAACCGGAGGAAGGACGTGTCCGAACATCTATGGCCACGAGCTTCTTCTCGATCTGCACGAGTGCCACGTTAGTAAGTTTACGCGCGACGGGATCGAACAATTCTGCGAAGAGTTGTGTGAATTGATTGACATGGAACGATGCGACCTGCACTTCTGGGATGACCTAGGCGTACCGGAGGATGAGCGACAGACCGATCCCAAGACAAAGGGAACCAGCGCGGTTCAGTTTATTCTGACAAGCACAATCGTGATCCACACGCTCGACTTGATGAAGACTGTTTATGTGAACATTTTCTCATGCAAGGAATTCGACGCGGACGAGGCCGCGCAATTCACGGCAAACTGGTTTGATTCGAAGGACTGGACGAAACAGCTCGTGACGCGGCGCTAGGGTCGTAACGAGCGGCAAAAACGAAAACAATGGCGAGATCCAATGATATTACTTGAGCAAGAATTCGACGCCCCGACGATCGCCGGCAATCGCGGTCTGCTGGGGTATCTGCGGAAGACGGCTGCGAAGCGACTTGGCGAGGGATTGGTGCCGGTGCGATTCGTCATCACGTCGACAACAGCCACCGGCTATCACTGCGAAATCGGCGCCATAAGCGGCCTGGTGGAGGCCGCGCGTTCAGCGCCGCGCTCAGTGTTCGATTTCTCACGCCGCGCTGTCGAAAACACCGACCACTTCAACGTCGTGTTGCTCGTGCCAACAGGAATCGGGGCGGAGATCGGCGGTCATGCCGGTGATGCGGCGCCGGTAACCCGACTTCTCGCCAAGACGTGCGATACGTTGATCACCCATCCGAATGCCGTCAACGCCTCCGATATTAACGAGATTCCGCCGAACGGGCTCTACGTCGAAGGAAGTGTCATTTGTCGACTGCTCATGGGCACGGCGGGGCTTCAACCCGTCCGGTCGAATCGCGTGCTCGTCGTGATCGACGCGCACAAAGATGAGTTGTTCGTGAATGCCGCCATCAATTCGGTTAGCGCGGCCAGGGCATCGTACGGTTTGCGTTGCCCGAAGGTCATTCAACTCGATCCGCCGGTCAAGCTAAGGGCGCGCTATACGTCGTCGGGTGTCGCCGCTGGTCGCGTGGAAGAGTTTGAAGGACTCTGTTCGGTGCTGGACGAGTATCGCGACGAATATGACGCGGTGGCGATTTCCTCGGTGATCGACGTGCCCCACGAATATCACATGGAGTACTTCCTAAGTGAAGGCAAAATGGTCAACCCTTGGGGCGGTGTCGAGGCGATGCTGACTCACGCGATTTCAAGCCTGTACGACGTGCCGTCTGCCCACTCGCCGATGCTCGAGTCGCGCGCAATCGCCGACATGGACCCGGGTGTGGTCGACCCGCGGATGGCGGCCGAAGCGGTGTCGATCACGTTTCTACAATGTATCCTCAAAGGCATGCAGCGAAGCCCTCGTGTTGTCACGGACGCTGAGGCAATGACGAATGCGAGTGTACTCACGGCGGAAGACGTGTCTTGCCTAGTCATTCCTGACGGATGCCTTGGATTGCCGACGCTCGCTGCGCTGGGGCAGGGCATCCCGGTAATCGCCGTTCGCGAAAACCGCAACATTATGAATAACGACCTGGCGTCACTCCCGTGGGCCGCCGATCAGTTTTACCTCGTGGAGAACTACTGGGAGGTGGCTGGCGTGATCGCGGCGATTCGGGCAGGAGTATCGCCAGAGTCGGTTCGACGACCGCTGCACTCCACAGCGGTAGTGAGGAAAGCTCATTCGTCAGAGGTGCAGACATCTGACTCGCCGACCATAAGGATCGCATAGACATCCGCCCAACAGCCAACGCGCACTGCCCCGAAACGGGTGGACCGAGTCTTCTTGTGTTGTCGATTCGATCGCTGCGTGACGTCGAGCAATCAACCCAACGTCGCGGCCCGCCTAGTGCTCTTTCCCCTGATACTCGCGGTTTTCGATCTTGATGCGGATACGGTCGCCGTTCTTGATGAAGAGCGGCACGTGAATCACTAACCCATTGGATAGCTTGGCGTCTTTGATCACATTGCTCCCGCCGCCGGAATGCTGCGGGGCGGCCGTGTCGACGACTTCCATCACAACTAGCGGAGGAAGTCGCAAGCTCACCGG
>JADFIX010000646.1 GCA_022566435.1 Planctomycetota bacterium | reverse complement strand
TCGTCGCCGGCCGCCGACAACGCCCGCAACACCTCATCGAGCCCGGACTGCTTGTTTCGCCTGCGCCAGCACTCGGCAAATTCGTCGCCGGCAAGTCGGAGGTTCTCCGCCCACTGTGCGCGCCGCTTTTTTTCACGCGAGAGAGCGTTCCTGCCCGATCGAGCCGCATGGGCGAAGCGGACTTTCTCCGCAAAGAGTCCCGCAAACCGGCATGCGACGGCCAGTTCGGCGAAGTCCGCGTCGGTCGGCGTCTCGACCTGGCATTCCGATTCAAACAAGGCTTGCGCCTCATGGGCGGCGCCCTTCATCTTTTGTGCATCGTCGGATGAGGGGAGATGCGGATCGTCGATCATCTGTCGTAGTGGCTGCCATAACAGTCGCCAAGTCTCACACTGCTCAGCAACGCCGGACGCCTGTCGAAGCAATTTGATACCGCGGTCGTCGTCGGCATTCCAGAGATGGCGCACGAAACTTGCATCGAATTCGGCGCCGCTAGGATGATCCGCCCGCCATGCCTTACACGCCCCGAGGGCGATACCGTGCCACGAACAAGCCAGTTGGTTGAAATGTCCATGATCGCCCCAATCGGTGTTGAGCAGTCCACAGGAGCCGTGTCTTTTTGCGACCTCGGCGAATGTCGAAATGTTCCGTTCGGCAAGGTTCAAGGCGTTCATGATACGCTTCCAGCCGGACGTTCCGGGACACACCAACGTATCGAGTCCGGTGGCCGCAAAGTCGGCCGTGGCCTCGTATTTCGCCGAATCGTCGTAGCCCCAGTGGAGCAGCGTGACATCGCTAGGAAGTCTTCCCAAAAGGTTTGGGTAATTCTCGAGCACGTCCCCCCAGAACATGACTCGGCGACCGCGCGATGCGCAGAAATCGTGAATGCGGCACAATTGGTCGACGTAGGCCTCGCCCTTTGCGTCGCCGCCAAAGCGGTCTTTGTTCTTGCCCTCGCCGAGATCGTAGGGTTCGTCCCCTGTGCAGTTCATCAAACCCGCCGGAAACGCATCGATGATATCGCCGCACATTCGCTCGACCAGGCGATGGGCCTCGGGGTTGGCACAGTCGAGCGTCAGACCGCGCAAACGCTGGGGCCAGGTCATCGCGTCCCACGGCTTTGAAGATTCAACTTCCGCCAAGTGCCGATAGCGCGGCATCGAAAGAACACGTCCCATGTGACCCAGCGTCGCCAGTGCGGGAACCAAGTTGATGAATCGCTCGCGGCAATAAGCATCCAGCGCCCGCGTCTCGTCCGGCGTGATGCCGTCTTGGGGAGAACATATTTCCGGGTCGAACGAGAAAACGAACGCGTGCTCGATGTTCAGTTGCAGTTGGTTGACCTTGAGCCGGACCAATCGGTCGACGAGTTGTCTTAGTGTCAAAAGCGAAGGGACCTTGCCGCGGGTGATGTCGAAGAGCAGACCGCGCACTGGAAAGTCCGGCCAGTCTTCGATCCGGCAACGCGGCAAGAGTCCGGCACCGCGCGACCAGAGGTGCCCCAGCGTCGTCACGCCACGGAAACACCCGGATACCGAACCGCCGACGATCTGAATGCCCTCGGCGTCGATTTCCAGCCGATAGCCGTCGTCATGCATTCCGCCGATGGAATCTACGGTCACGACGAAACGAGTCTCGTCGGTTCGACTCCGCGCCCCGTCAGCGGTTCCTGACACGCATTCGTCGACCATCCGGCGGATGCGGTCGTCTCCCGTACGGTTTTCAAGCCGAAGACGGCGGAAATCGAGCGGCGACCCGGCCAATCGCTCGATACGACGAGGCTGAGGCAGTAGCGACTGAAGTACTGGATTCAAATTCGTCATTCCCGACACCGCACCGGTCCTCGCCCGTTCCGAAGCCGCAGGCACGATAGGTTTCGCCGGCGCCGCCTTGTGCCACCACAGCGGTGCAGGCCTCCGTGCGCCGTTTCGACCAACGCATTCTTGTCTCACCGACCCCGAGCCACAAGTCCTCTTCTAGGGTCAGTACCGCGAGCGTAAGGGACCGGCAGCTGAGTTGCCCAACGCTGAGACCCAAACGACCTTGCACCGGAACAGTTAGCTCCACAAGACAAGCCGCGAATCCACGCTAATGCACGCGAGTGAACGGGAATTGGCGTCCATTCGCACGGATTCGCGGCTTCCCTTCTCGGTGTTTGGCGGCTCAGGTATCAGCGATCACGTCGAGCCGGTCGCTTACGCTCGCGGTACTGAGGGTGACCGAATAGGAAGCGTGAAGGGTGACCTCCGTCGCTTCCTACTCGGTGCCATCCAACCCCATCTGGGGGAAGGACTTACGTTTCACGATCCGTGGCTTTTCGTAGTTTCTCTCTACCTCGGGGACGGAGCCAAGAACACGACCGGTCGCTCTTGAAATCTGATCCGCTGCAGATACAACGAACAAGTGTCTACTCTAGAGACGAGCAAATTCGCGAAACCGGCATGTAGCGCCTCAGCCCAGCTTCCGATAAAGACTCTATGGATTCCGATGGTCTAAAGAGAGATGGAGCCGGTACAGATTCTCCGGCCAATGTCGACCGGTCGGCGATCGCGGTAAGCCCTCAAAGCGACGACACGCAGATTCTGGCGGTCATGTATCACTACATATCCGAGCCAGATCGCGCCTTGTCTCGCGGAGTACAGGCGCTTTCCGTTGACGGTTTTCGCGCGCAGCTCGACGACCTGTGTCGGCACATGGAGCCCATCGACTGGCCTTCGTTCTACGGCTGGACGCAAGGTCGCGTCGATCTGCCGAAACGGTGTTTTTTGTTGACGTTCGATGACGGCCTGTTGAGCCACGGACGAATTGTCCTTCCGGTGCTCGAGGCCCTCGGGCTGCGCGGTGTGTTTTTTGTCCCCACATCGGTCTTGACCCACGAGCACATGCTCTTAGCGCATGCCATTCACCTGCTGCTTTCCAGGCTTGGCGATAAGGGTCTTTGCGAGGCCCTGTTAGCCGCCTTGCATGCCCACGATGCGAGTGTCGACTGGCCAAGCACGATGGACACGAATGCCGCCATGGAATTATATCACTATGAATCAAGAGACCGGGCAAAACTCAAGTACTTCCTGAATATCACCCTACCGATCAGCATTCGGCAGTCCATGGTCCAGTCGCTGTTTGAACAGCATGTCGGATCCATCAAGCGGTGGTCCCGCACCTGGTATCTCGGTTGGGAGGATCTAGTGGCCATGCAAGCCTTGGGGCATTCGATCGGCGGACACGGCGATAGCCACGAGCCGATCACATGCCTGACGACGGCACAAGGGCGCGCCGATATTCGTCAAACGGCCTGTGTGTTGAACGACGGATTGGGACCGGACATCCGACCCTTCTCCTATCCTTTCGGAAGATACGACGAAGCGACGATGTCCTCCTGCCGCGAAGCCGGCTTCGCGGCCTGTTTCACGACTGAGCCCCACCGGATTCGCTGCGATACGGACACACGACGACTGCCGAGAGTCGACACCATGAACGTCACCGCAGTGCTGGAGAAGGACTTCGCATGCCAACCGCACTAAGAGAAAAATCGCCGGGTTCACCGAGCGTGAGCCGACCGGATTTGCTTCGGCGATTCCTGCAAGCTTACTGGTTGCGCCCGGAAAACGCCTTTTGGATGACACTCCGTAGCGAAACGCTCGC
>JADFIX010000645.1 GCA_022566435.1 Planctomycetota bacterium | reverse complement strand
CACTGTGGCTGCCAAAACCCTCGGGCACGTATCCAGTAGCCACATCCCGAAGCCGCCGTTGTTGACGTCCCCATCGAACAGGAAGAGGCTGCAAAGCACGCGCTCCGAGTCGTTCAGTGAGTCGAAGCCGTGTCGATGATGCCGATCGGAGGCCTGGAAGCCTACCACCGAAAACAGGCTTGGGCCGTCCCAGTCGTCGACTGTTTCAGGGGTTGGGTACGCTACGGATGGCTCCGCATAACGACCACGGTAACCCGGCGGCGGCCAAGAATCGTTGATTCCAAATCCCGCCCGATCCGCCGCTCGGGTTCACCGAATTGTTATGTTTTTCCAGGAAGTCGTCCCGATCAACTCTCGGATCACTCCTGTGTAGAAGCCAGGAGTCCCCGAACAATTAAGCAACCAAGCACGTTCGATGAAAATGCGTGCGTCGTTTGCTGGTTATCGGAGCCAGTATTTCGCCTCAAACACAAGAATCACCAAGTCGTCCCGGAAAACTCCAGCATAAAACGGGTCTGGCAGCTCTGGATCGTCCTTGTGTTTTCGCTGGAAGCAAGCCACCGCGACCGGTTTTGCCAGCGCCTTAAGCACCGCGCGGTCGTCTATTTTTTTTCCTGACGGATTATATGCTCGAATCTGCCGTCCCAATATGAGTGGATCCTGCTCCGTCCAGCATGTTATCCAGCCTTTAGCATCCTTGTCGTCACGAGCAGTGTTTCTAATCCGGATTTCTAACGCGGAGACCCGAATCACCACTTTGCCATCTTGATCGACTGCCGTCGCCATATAGATATTTGGTGTTATTGCCGGTGCCAGCTTGACCACCTCGCCTTTCTTCAGGGCACGCGGCTGCCCCCAGGCTGGCACGGCGACCAATAGCGAGCCGATAGCGAACAAGGTGAGATTCATCCGCAAAGCGTTAAGTCTGCGGGAGACTTGGCGGAAAGCAAGCATTGTGAGCACTCCTCGCTAAACAATCTGTTAAGCATAACGCCTGAGCTAACCGGGCGGCGGCTAGCGACTCTCAATTTCAGAACACGCGCGAACCGCCGCTCCGGTTCAGCGCCTTGATACTCATCATGGCCTCCTCAGGCGGAGGCTCGTGGCCTAAGTTGCGGGCTCACTTGCGTGTCCCAAGGCTGTCGGGCTCGCGAAGCTCCCCATCCCAAGGAGGACCATGATGCGATTTTACAAACAACAGCACCAATTCTACTGCGGCGTGGACCTGCACGCAAAGACGATGCACATTCGCCTGGTCGACCAGGCGGGGAAAGTGCTGGTCCATCAGAATCCGCCGACGCGGCCCGATCGATTCCTCAACGCCATCGCTCCCTACCGCCGGCACGACCTGGTCGTTGGCGTTGCGACCAACCTGCGGTCGGCGCCCGATGTTCACCTGGTATTGGTTGGCCGATCTGTGCGCCGAGCACCGAATTGCCTTCGTCCTGGGCCACGCCCTGTACATGAAGGCCATTCACGGCGGCAAGGCCAAGAACGATAAGATCGACTCGGAGAATATTGCCGTGTTGCTGCGCGGCGGCATGTTGCCGCAGGCCTACGCCTACCCCAAAGAGATGCGAAGCACCCGCGATTTGCTCCGTCGGCGGATGTATCTGATGCATCATCGCACCGAAGCCTTGGCCCATATCGTCAACACGTTTAGCCAGTACAACCTGCCGCCAATCTCGAAGAAGCTCACGTACGCCGCCAACCGCCACGGGATCGCTGAGCAATTCGCCGACCCCAGCGCGAGGCTGAGCGTCGAGGCGGATCTCCAGCTCATCGATCACTTCGACGAGCAACTTCGCCGCCTGGAACTACAACTTAGCCGCTCCGCCAAGGTGGACGATCCGCAGAGCTATTACCTGCTGCGGAGCGTGCCGGGGATCGGCAAGATATTGGCTTTGGTCATGCTCTATGAGATTCACGACGTGCGTCGCTTTCCCAAAGCAGGCAACTTTCTGTCGTACGCCCGTTTGGTCCGTTGCGCGCACGAATCGGCTGGCAAGCGGCTCGGGTCGGGCGGCAAAAAGATTGGCAACGCCCATCTCAAGTGGGCCTTTAGCGAAGCGACCGTGCTGCTGATGCGACAACTTCCCGCGGCCAAAGGGTACGTCAAGCGACTGGCCAAGAAGCATGGCAAGGGCAAGGCCCTGGCCATTCTCTCCGCCCGACTGGGACGCACTGTCTACCTCATGCTCAAGCGGAAGGAGCCCTTCGAGTCCAAGCGTTTCTTGAAACAGTAAATAAAACACCCCCGCACTGGTCGGCGCTGAGCTGGACGCATAACTGTGGCGCGCCGAGGACGAGCGAACCCAAGGCAACCGATCCCTTTGGACTGCTGAGCAAGGCAAGTCCGCTCCGTCGCCTTTCGCCGCTGCGCCTCGACCACGCTCGCTTTGATTGGCCAGCGCCGGCGGGTGCGGAATAAACACAACGCCAAGTTCGTCTTACCAAGAACCACTGCGCAGACTGCCCTGCTCGGCGAGCGCGACCTAACTGGACGCCGCGGATTCACTCTGCGAGCAAGCCCGACGTTTTGAGTAGCCGCCGCGCGGGTCAAGATGGGATTCTAAGGCTTCCGCCATGACGGAATGACCTTCGATAGATGTTTGATGCAGTCCGCTCTCGAAAGACAGCAGGCGAGACATCGGGTAAAGAACCACACCCGCAGTCAAAACGCAGACCGCCGGCAAGACCACTTGCTCAAAACACGAAAAACAGCCGCTCGAAAAAAGAGGACCTTTTTCGGCAAACTACCCGTACGCGCGATTGACAGTTAAGGCCATATAGATGTTAGCAGGCCGCGTAGATTTACTTGCCGTCTTTGGATGCGTTACCTTGGTCAAGACGAAGTATTAGCGCCTCCAGCACCGCCAGATCTTGCTCAAAACCGCTGGCAAACACGATGTTTGTTCGTCTGTCGGCCGCAACACGAAGTGTCTCTCTCTCGACTTCCGGGACAACAATGGAGACTATCCTTACGACAGACTCTGCATCAGCGTTGACCAATTTGAATACCTTGAATTGGACTTCGGTGGATCGTCCGTCAGCGTCTGCCTTCTTGAGAACATCTTGCAGTTGTTCAATTGTTTTGCTGAGTATCACGACTTGCCTCTCCAGCGACGTCACGCGATCCTCAAGATTCGACTCTCCAAGTTTTTTGGGCTGGATACGCTGACTGGATTCTTGCGCGTAGGCTTCGAGACTCGCGTTCAACGTACAAACGGTTACGATCATGGCGGCCACAAATTGACGGTGCATCGTTCAGCTCCTTTTCGAACCAAAAGTTGAAAGTGTAAGCAGCATAACTATTGTTTATCTTGCGTGCTCTGCATGATAACGCTCTGCGTGTTATCGTGCGGAGCCGGGAGGAAATCGGCCGGGCTTTGGACGCCTCGGCCGCCTTTGTTTAATACGTGCGTGTAGATCATCGTCGTCTGAACGTCTTTGTGGCCCAACAGTTCCTGCACGGTGCGGATGTCGTAGCCGGCTTCGATCGGGTGTGTGGCGAAGCTGTGCCGGAACGTGTGGGCCGTGACTCGTTTTGTAATATCCGTGCGACGCACGGCGGCGGAAATTGCCCGACCGACGGCCGACTCGTGCAGATGATGCCGACGCCGCACTCCGCTACGAGGATCCGTCC
>JADFIX010000644.1 GCA_022566435.1 Planctomycetota bacterium | reverse complement strand
ACGAACCCTCCTGTTTCTCAATGTCCGAGATTAACCCTGGGCCTCCTGCCCGTACCAGGGAGCCGTAAGGGCGCCCATCATAACGTCCCACTCGGCAGTCGTCTACGATTTTTAAGAAGAGACTTTGCGAATCGAAACGGTGGACGCGTCGCCCCACGGGTCGCGGTCAACGAATTTACGTTACTTCTTTTGGAACCGAAGTTTGCGCTCGGACGGCGTACGGAGTGTTGCGAAAACGAGGCGCTTGCCCGGCGCCGATCAAGAGGCGATTCGCCCCGCACGTCGATCGCGATTCAACTTTTAATAGTGTAATGAATAAATGAATAAAAAGGGCGAAAAGAAAGCCCAAAGCGCGAAGTGTTCGGGCCGGAGAGAGGAACGCGCTTTGGGCTTAAGGTCCTTAGCTTTCATCCCTACTATAGGCCGTCCGTCGCCAAGGGGAATGGGGAATCTACCTCAGTTTTCCTAGAAGGTTCCTTGTCGCTGCGGCCGCCCGACGATTCAAGCCGTTTCGCCCGGAAATCGCAGCGATTACTTTGTAAATTCGCCTTCCGGGCCTTGCACGACCGACCACCCGCCTCGGCGTGGATGCCCGACCCCATTACCTTCAACAATGCCGAAATGTGCGGGGACCTCCCGTATTCGTCCGACTTGAGAGAGGCCCCCGGGCAACTACAATCGGCGCACTACCGGCCCGATCAGCCGGAGATTGGAGGATCCTTGAACACGCTCGAGAAGTGCACGAAGTGCCTGTGTGGAATCGCTGTTTGCCTGACCGTCGCCGCGCCGGCGTCGGCCGACGATTGGCCCCAATGGCGAGGACCGCGTAGAGACGGCGTCTGGCGCGAAACCGGGTTGGTGGAGCGCTTCGACTCAAAGGGGCTCGATCCGATTTGGCGTGTCGACATCGGCAGCGGCTATTGCGGCCCCACGGTCGCGAAAGGCCGCGTGTATGTGACGGATCGGCAGGTAGATCCAAAGCAGATCGAGCGGGTCCATTGTTTCGACGCCGCCACCGGCCAGAAAGTCTGGTCGTTTGTCTATGATTGTCCCTACGTGGACGTCAGCTACGACGCCGGACCCCGCGGATCGATTTCGGTCGACGATGGTCTGGCGTTCGCCCTTGGGACCATGGGACATCTCTACGCTTTTGACGCGGCTTCGGGCCAGGTGCGATGGCAGCATGACATGAAAGAGGTTTACCGTATCCGCATGCCGATCTGGGGTATCTCGGCGTCACCGATTGTCGAAAAGGATTTGCTCATTGTCCAAATCGGCGGCGAGGGTGCTTGCGTGGTGGCATTTGACAAGACCAATGGGCGTGAGAAGTGGCGGGCGCTCGACGACGATGCCTCGTACGCGGCACCTATTGTGATCGATCAGGCCGGGCGGCGGGTGCTGGTGGTCTATACCGGCGAAGCTGTCGTGGGGTTGGATCCTGCCAACGGAGAGGTGTATTGGCGCTATCCGTTCCCGGCCACCCGAATGGTGATCGGCATCGCGACACCGGTGGTACACCGCGACTTTTTGTTCCTATCCAACTTTTTCGATGGCTCGCTGCTTTTGAAACTTGGGCAAGATGAGCCGACGATCGAAAAGGTGTGGCATCGTGTGGGATCGAGCGAAAAGAAAACCGATGCGTTGCAATCGCTGATCTCGACGCCCTATCTGAAGGGTGACCATATCTACGGCGTCGACAGTTACGGAGAACTTCGCTGTTTGGCGTTAATGACCGGAGACCGCGTATGGGAGAGCTCGAAGGCCGTGCCGCGTGCGCGGTGGAGCACGATCCATATTGTCGAGAATCGCGACAAGGTTTGGATGTTCAACGAGCGCGGCGAGTTGATTATCGCCAAGCTCTCGCCGAGTGGCTATGAGGAAATCGATCGGACGAAGCTGATCGAACCGACCCTCGACCAACTCCGTAAACGCGGCGGTGTGTGCTGGTCGCATCCTGCGTTTGCAAACGGGCACGTCTTCATCCGTAACGACAAGGAATTGCTTTGCGCCGACCTGCGCGCTGCCAAACGGTGAGTGTGCCACATCCGGGACATTCTCTTCATGAACTGGATACCGATGCCCGCCGAACGGGGCGTCGAACATCGGCTTCGCCATGCAGCCGCACCAGCGGAGTGGGTGGGAAGCGTGAGATATTTGGCGAAAGATTACATAGAATTATTGCACATGCAGAAAGAAATCACATATACTACGGGCGGTTCGGGATGCTTTGCATCACGCGCCGTTGAGGGCCTCGTGTACCGAAGAAACTCGGACTCCGCAAGCAACGGCTCGGGCGTAGGGCGCACTATCTATTCGTGACGAATCGGGCTGGTCGGTGAAGGGTCTTGGACGCCACGCCGCCTTCAATTCACGAATCGGGCGGTTCATGCATATTCACGGTCCAGTTTTGCGTTCGTGAACGCAGGGCGACCGAGCTATTCGGCGGATCGACGCTGCGCTGATCCGAATCCGTTCTGGCAAGCGAGCTGGTTCCATGCCGTGAGAGCGACCGGACCGGGATGGCGACGTAGACGATCTAGAAAGGAGCGGCAGGGAAGTCCACTGTGGATTTCTCGCTATCGGCAACTCATATCGTAAAGGAGATAGTCATGGCAGGTAGTGACGCCAGCTGGGAAGGAAGCGCCACCGATGGTGGTACGTACGAGTGGGCCACGTTTTTTACCGGGGTGGAGGACACGCAATCAGAATACGGGTGCCAGTTTCAGATATCTCCCCAGGACTCGCGGAGTACGGTGGCCGGGAAACTCAAGAACGCGTTCAACATTGCGAACGAAGGAACCGGGCACTCGGCCAAGCTCGTCGGGATTGAGAAGAACGGAGTCGAGTTCACAGGCGGAACGGTGGATTATATGACTATCAATCTCCAGGGTGAATCCCCCGAGCGCCTGCAGTTCCTCGAAGATGATCTTGTAGAGTTTCTCATCTTCCATCCGGCGGATGTTTTCGCGCTCTTGTTTCACGAAGTCCCGGAACGCGGCCTGGGTCCCCGCCCACTTCGCCGCGACGACCTTCCACGAGATGCCCGTCTGGAAGACTGCCTTGCTCATCACGTCCAGGTAGTCGCCGAGCTTGGCCGGCGTGATCTGCGTCGGGGGTCCCATGCTCATGGCGTTTCCTGCTCCTGCTGGAGCGCGCGGGTCAGCTGCAGCAGCGCTGCCGTGACGGCGCGGCCTCGCACGAGTGGGCGACGCGACGGAAACGCGTACGGCTCCACCCCCGCCGAGCCCGGCACAGCGACGCCGATGTACACCGTGCCCGCCGTGACGCCGTCCGCGTCGCCGGGGCCCGCCACGCCCGTCACGCCGATGCCGCAGTCCGCACCGTAGGTGGTCCGCGCCGCCTCGGCCATCGCCTGTGCCGTCTCGGGGCTGACGGCGCCGGACCCGTCGATGACCTCCGCCGGCACCCCCGCCATCAGCTTGAGGTCGTTCGAATACGCGATCGCCCCACCGACGAAGTAGTCGGAGGAACCCGGCACGTCCGTGATGGCGGCGCCGAGCATGCCGCCGGTGCACGATTCGATCACGGCCAGCGTGTAGTTGCGCTCACGGAGCAGCTCGCCGACCTTCTCGGGCGGCGATTCCTCGCCGGTGCCCCATATGTAGGCGCCGAGCGCGCCGCGGATCT
>JADFIX010000643.1 GCA_022566435.1 Planctomycetota bacterium | reverse complement strand
TTGTTCCTTGTGGCAGCGGTGCTTATCAGAATCGACTCACCAGGTCCGGTGTTCTTCAGGCAGGTTAGAATCGGACGAGGCTTTCGGCCGTTTACGATCTACAAGTTTAGGAGCATGGCCGTGGAAGCCGGCGAGCGCGACTTCCAGTTGACCACTCATTCGGACGGACGGATGACTCGTCTTGGACGGTTTCTGAGACGTAGTAAGGTCGATGAGCTTCCGCAGCTCATCAATGTGCTCAAAGGACAGATGAGTCTTGTCGGTCCACGGCCGGAAGCTGGGCGGTATGTTGAGATGTTCCGCCTGGACTATGACGAGCAGCTCTTTCGCCGCAACTATGAACGACCGATGCTGGTGGGTTGTGCGGACGGAGTCGGGACGAAGGTTTTGATCGCGATCGAGATGGGGTGTTTGTCGACGATCGGGATCGACTTGGTCGCGATGAACGTGAACGACATGATCACCTGCGGTGCCGAGCCGCTTTTTTTTCTGGACTATCTTGCGGTGCACAAGCTGGCCCCGAGCGTCTTGAAGGAGGTGATCGAAGGTGTCGCCGCCGGCTGTCGGGAGGCGGGTTGTGCCCTGTTGGGTGGCGAGACGGCCGAGATGCCGGATCTCTATCGCAAGAACGATTTCGATCTGGCGGGTTTTGCGGTCGGCGTGGTGGAGTACGGCCGACAGATCGACGGCGGAAAAGTGTCCGCGGGTGACGTGATATTGGCATTGCCGTCGAGCGGTGTCCATTCGAACGGGTATTCATTGGTTCGCCGCTTGATCGCGTCGAAACGTTGCAAATTGCGGAAGGTTTACGCCGAGTTGGGCGAGACGCTGGGCGAGGCACTGCTTCGTCCCACGCGCATTTACGTGCAGGCGGTCCAGGCGGTGTTGAAGGCGTATCGGGTCAAGCGGGTGATCACGGGTATGGCGCACATTACCGGTGGTGGTCTGCGGGAGAACATCGCCCGCATATTGCCGCGGCATTGTGATGCGGTGATCCACCGCGGCGGATGGGGTCCGCCTCCGATCTTCGAATTTCTCCGAAAGCTCGGAACGACACGAACGGAAATGATGAAGGTATTCAACATGGGCGTGGGCTACGTTTTTACCGTGCGGCCAAAGTATGCCATGGGGGTGATGCGTGCGCTTCGTGAGTCGGGTGAGCATCCGTTCGAACTCGGGCGAATCCGGCGAGGCGGACGGCGGGTCAAGTTCGAGGGCCGACTCCGAAAGGTCCGATAATCAATAATTTATTTTGGTTGGATAGTTGATCGGTCGTATTCGGTGAAGGTTTGGTATTCCAACCGGGTCATATCGAGCGGCATCGCGCCTCGGTTTCTGTGTGTCACGGGCGGCGCCATGTCGTGTGCCACTGCTCTTGAGAAGTGACTTTATCGAGAGCAGTGGCACACCCGAAAGCGCATTCGCGGCGATCCACGAGTCCGGTAAGTCGGCGGATGAAATATTCGCAACGGTGCCGCGAATAATCGGGTAGACTATCAGTGTCGTTCGTTGATGAGGAACTGGTCATGATCCAGGTTACGGTATTCTCGGGCCATGAAGGTCGATTGCGCTACGGCAAGCAGTTCTATTTAACCATATTTGGTGCTTGCGAACTTGTGAAGCCGACGGTTGCCCATCGCCTGTTGGCCGAGGCGGAGCAGAAGCGTGGCGGTCGGCCCCTGGAGCAAACACCGTTCTTCCTTACCATCTTCGGCGCTGCGGAGATCAAATGCCCGACGTTGGTGGAAGAGTTCATCGACCTACGCGAGTTGCTGAACACGGAGGGCGCGCGGTTTACGAACTGGGAGACGACGATCACGGCTATCGGTCGGGGCGACGGGGCGTTGGCCTCGTTTACGCTGTTCGGTGGGTTTGACGAGTGTGTCCTGCCGAGCGAAAACGAGGAAGTGGATTCTCTTGCCCTACAGCGTCATCTCGGCAACATTTCGGACTCCGCGGGGCAAATTCTGCAATGCGGCGTTGGCCAGCGGGACGTCGAACGTTATGCGACGGTCCGCCAGGCCGTGCTTACCGACGTGAGCCAGGCGGCCTGAGCTGCGCCGGACCCCCAATCACCCATCATCGACGACGTTTGAGAAGTCGTTGGTACGGGGTGTATCCCATCCGGGAGGGGGGCTTGCTGTTCTACACAAGTCGCTCGCGAGCGATCTTCTCCGGGCGTACGACCTAGGCCTTGTGTGCGTTCGCAGTTCGACCA
The DNA here is from genome assembly GCA_022566435.1 of Planctomycetota bacterium. Lineage (GTDB taxonomy): Bacteria > Planctomycetota > Phycisphaerae > UBA1845 > UBA1845 > JADFIX01. The sequence goes on along the minus strand of JADFIX010000643.1, from coordinate 1,440 downwards.
TGTTGCTGGCGTGCGATCGTTGTTGGCCCCTTTGGGGCGCCGCGCGCCGCTCCGGGGCTGCATCACAAGACCCGCATACCGGGGACGAACAAAGACCGCACTGGAGCAACAGGGGCCACAGATTTGCCACCCACATTGGGATGCACCCGTTCGTGCGGATGAACACACGCTAAGGTGACACCGCCGAGTTACAGGTCGAACGGCTTGTACGATTCCACCAGATTTCGGACGACTTCGGGATCTGCGAGGGTCGAGGTGTCGCCTACTTTGTCCGGCTCGCCTTCGGCGATTTTTCGCAGAATTCGCCGCATGATTTTACCCGAACGAGTCTTGGGCAGTCCCGGTGCCCAATGAATGACATCGGGGGCGGCAAACGGGCCTATTTCCGTCCGTACGTTGTTGACAAGCTCTTTCTTCAACTCGTCCGTGTAGGCCCTTCCCGTCTTGAGCGTGACGAAAGCGTAGATTCCCTGTCCCTTGATCGGATGTGGAAAGCCGACGACCGCCGCTTCCGCGACCGCCTTATGCGACACGAGGGCGCTTTCGACCTCGGCGGTGCCCATGCGGTGGCCTGAGACGTTGATCACGTCATCCACGCGCCCGGTGATCCAGTAATACCCGTCCTCGTCGCGTCGGCATCCATCGCCGGTGAAGTAGAGCCCGGGATAGGTGCTGAAGTATATTTCCTTGAATCGCTCGTGCTGTCCGTAGACGGTTCTCATGATGCCGGGCCAGGGTTCCGCGATGCACAGCACGCCCGATCCGGCGCCGAGAATCTCTTTGCCTTCGGGCTCGAGTAGTCGTGGCTTGATGCCGAAGGGAGGCGAACCCAGAAGACAGTCTTGCCGGGCTTCGAATGGAATCCAATCTGCCCGCCACATCGGGCTGTCACGATGCGGCGGGCTACATCCAAGCCAAGCCCCGTTCCCTCGCCCACCTCCTTGGTGGTGAAGAAAGGGTCGAAGATTCGAGACTGAATCTCCGGCGGCACCCCAGGCCCATTGTCGGTGACCTCCACCGCGAGACTATCCTCCGTACGGTAGGTCCGTACGGTGACCTTGCCGTGGTCTCCGGCGGCGTCCATGGCATTGTCGATCAGGTTGATCCATACCTGGTTTAGTTCGCTGGCCGGGACTTCGATGTGTGGCAGGTTGCGGTCGTACTCTCGAACGATCTCGATCCCTCGTGCGACTCGGTCTCCCAGCATTGTGAGTGTGTCGTCGATGCCGCGGTGGACGTCGACGTGCTGGATCGGCGCCTGGTCCATGTACGAGAAGGACTTAGCCGCGTTCACTAATGCTGAGATCCTCCGGTCGGACCATGACTTCCATATGTTCACTTGAACGGTCTCCCTCAGCTTGCTCCGAGCTGTGTTGAAAACACGTTCGCTCGACCGATGAAGCGAAGCTACAAACTCATTTGCAGAGCTGTTGTAGACAT
>JADFIX010000642.1 GCA_022566435.1 Planctomycetota bacterium | reverse complement strand
TGCGAAGAATCACCAGCTGGTGCTGGCGGAGGGCGTCAATAGTATCGATCATCGTCATTCTCCCCTTCGTGTACGTCTCAAACCGGTACGACTGAGGACGGTGCATCCGTTCGAAGCACGGTCCTCCGTAGCCACTGGATTGTAGGCGGTAGAGGGTACATCGTTCAACTTCCGCACACGTTATCGCGCAACTTCATCCTACCACGGAACTTATGCAATACTTACTGGAAATCATGCCGCTTACCCGCCACCGACAACATCCTGCAAGATGCGGGCCAGTTATCCAGCGGCCGAGAATACTACGTCTTGCGCCCCTTGTGCGTTCGTTTACCCGCTTTGCCACGTCTCAGCGCGGTTGTTGCGGGTCCCGCGCTCGCTACACTGCCTCATATTCCGAGGAATTTATTTTTTTCCGCGATTCACGGCTTTTGGGGACAACCGGAACTTTAGAATGATAAGTGATCATCAGCTTCATGTCCACGTGACCAATGACCCGGTCTACTCCGAAAACGGTATGACGATCTACATGCACCCTGGGGGGCCATGTTGGATCATCGATCCCGGTCTTCCGCCGCAGGCGGAGGAGATTATGGCCCATGTGCAAAAAGAGTCGCTCGATGTGCAGGCCATCATGCTCACTCACGCCCATGCGGATCACATCGCCGGGATCGACGCGGTCCGCGAAACACTGGGTCCGCTTCCGGTATTTCTCGCAAAAGAAGAGTGGGCGGCGTTATCCGATCCCATGGAGAATCTGTCCGGGCTGATGGATGCCGGATTCGTCACAAGAGTCGAGGATCCCAAGGACCTTCCGCCGGGGTCGACGTTCGACTTGGACGGCATCGAGTGGCTGATGCTTGACACGGCAGGTCATTCACCCGGGGGACGGACCTTCTATAGCCGCGCCTTAAACATCGCCATCGTCGGCGATGCCTTGTTCGCCGGAAGCATCGGGCGAGTCGACTTCCCGCACAGCGACGGCGCGAAACTGATGGCCAACATTCACGAGCATCTCATGTCCCTGCCGGACGAAACGCGCGTACTGTCAGGGCACGGACCGGAAACGACGATCGGCCGAGAACGTACGACCAACCCCTACATTCTGCACGGACTGTGAGTGGTGAAACGCCCAGCTCAATGAGATCGAACGTGGCGGTGATTATTCCCGCTCTAAACGAGGCAGAGAGCCTGGCCATTCTTCTGCCGCAGCTTGCCGGTTTGCACCTCGGGCAAATTCTGGTGTGCGACAACGGCTCGACCGATGCCACGCGGGAAGTCATCGAGGCGCACGGTGCCACCCAAGTTTTCGAGCCGATCCGTGGATACGGTGCCGCTTGCGCTGCGGGCATTCGTGCGCTCGCGCCGCACAGTGAAATCGTGGCGTTCATGGACGCCGACCTAAGCGACGATCCGTCCAAGATTCCGGCGCTGATCGCACCGATCGCCAATGGCGAAAGCGATTTCGTGATCGGCGTTCGGTTGCCCCACCTACGCGAGCCCGGCTCGACGACCTTTCCACAACGGTTCGCGAACCGGCTCTTTCCGATGCTGATCAAATGGGGATGGGGCCACGCTTACAGCGATCTCGGTCCGTTCCGGGCGATTCGGCGATCTTCGCTCACCGCGATCGACATGCGCGATCGGGCATTCGGTTGGACGATGGAAATGCAGATTCGAGCGGTCGAGTTGGGTCTTCGCATCTGCGAAGTCCCGGTGCCGTATCGCCGACGACGTGCGGGAACGGGGAAGATCAGTAGCACGATCCGTGGCGTTTGGCTGGCGGCCTACTGGATTACGCGCACTTGCCTCGTTCTGTGGCTGACGAAACGGAGGCGGCTCGCGCACCGAAGACCGAGCTAGTCGATCTTTGCAAGGAACGACCGTTCGCAGATTTGCCACCCATTTTGGAATGCGCTCCCAGCCCCGGCAGGGTCGAACGGTTTGTAGCCCATGGCGGCCAGCCGGCGGCCAGCCATGGGTCAGAATGCGTGGTTTACGTCCGTAGCCCCGGCAGGGGCGATACCTTCTGTCTTGCTCCGATAGAGGATCAAGAACCGAGTGCCGCCTCTGCCGGGGCTTCACTTGGTGGCGGGCATCCTACCCGCGGTTGACACGTTGACACCGCGGGCTACAAACCTTTCGCCGCTCCGCGGCTGCATCACAAGACCCGCATACCGCCGTCCGAAGATTTGCCACCCGTTTGGGGATGCACCCGTTCCGCTGTACACATCGCTTCCGGCGGCTTGCCGTATGGACATCGTCCGCTACACTGATCGGATGAGCGTGGGTCGCAAAATCCAATTGACCAAGTACGCAAGTTGCGCCGGTTGAGCCGGTAAACTCCCTGTGGAGTCGCTCGTGCAGGTTCTGCGCGAACTACCGGTCACCGAACATCCGGACCTACTGGTCGGAACCAATCATTACGACGATGCGGGCGTGTTCCGAATCGACGAGAAGACCGCGCTCGTACAAACGGTCGACTTTTTTCCACCGCTCGTCGACGATCCATACGAGTTCGGCCGCATCGCCGCCGCCAACGCACTTTCCGACGTCTATGCGATGGGCGGGGAACCGCTAACGGCCTTGAGCATCGTCGGATTCCCTGACGAAGAACTGCCGATCGAAATTCTGGGCGAAATCCTCCGAGGCGGTCACGAGCGGGTCACCGCGGCGGGTGCCGTCATTGTCGGCGGACATAGCGTTCGGGATGCGGAGATCAAATACGGATTGGCGGTCACCGGAAAGATCGCACCCGATCGTATCATTACCAACGGCGGCGCGAAACCGGGTGATCGGCTGGTGCTGACCAAACCTATCGGCAGCGGGGTCATCACCTCGGCCGCCAAGAAAGGCAAAGTCGGCGACGATGAACTCGCGGAAACGATCGCGGTGATGGCCAAACTCAACCGCGATGGTCGCGATGCCATGGTCGCGGTGGGCGTCTCGGCGGCCACCGATATCTCAGGCTTCGGCCTGGTCGGGCATGCCTTTGAAATCGCCGATGCGAGCGGGGTGACCGTAGAACTCGATTCCGCCTCCGTTCCGCTTCTACCCCGCACGTTGGAACTTGCGGGCAAAGGATTTCTTACGCGGGCGTACAAGTCGACCATCGGGCACTTGGGCGACCGCCTGCAAGCCACTGCCCCAGATCCTACGCTGGTCAACGTTCTCTGCGACGCCCAAACGTCGGGAGGCTTGTTGATCTCCGTATCGCAGGAACGATCGGAAAAACTCGTCACCGCGCTCAATGAAAACGGCGCCCTGTGCGCGGCGGAGATCGGCACGGTTCGCGCGCGCAGCAATTTTGCTATGGTCTTAGTATAGGTCACCTTGCCGCAAGAAGAATGGAGAGCGCCATGATCGAGGGTGCATACGATTCGCCGCCGTTGCCGCGTCGCCCCGTGCAATTGGTTGTGCTCTTGTTCGTCACCTGGATGGCCCATGACGCATGGGCGATCAACCAGCGCCACTTTCAATTTCAATACGAATTCACCGTGCGGGACCTGCCACCGTCCGCCCGGCAGGTGGACGTCTGGGTACCCGTGCCGTCGAATTCGGACGATCAGCAACTGCGACGGATGGAGATACAATCACCCGTCGAGGGGCGCATCCTGACGGAGAAAAAACACGGCAACCGGGTCTGGCACGCCGCGTTCGAGT
>JADFIX010000641.1 GCA_022566435.1 Planctomycetota bacterium | reverse complement strand
ACCAGACGCCGGTGCCGGTCGTTTCGCGGTCGGTGCGTTTGGTTCGGACGAGCCGGCGGACGTTTTGGGCGAGTCGGGGACAGCCTTTGCCGATTTACCGACTCGCCCGTCGGCGCCCTTTCCAGCGTCCACGGCATCGTCACAACCTAGGAGCAACAGAACGGTACACAGCGATACGACGGCAACGATCGGCAATCTAAGCGACATCATTGGTCCTTTCATCCGTGCCTAGCGAGAAAACCACTTTGAGTCAAATAGTATCGTAGCGGATCTGACGCATATTTGACATTGCGTGGTGACATGTCGGATTCGATCCTGGAACCAATCGCAGAGGCTTTCAAACCTGCCGTCGCATGCGTATACTTCGTGGAGGCCATGCGTTCGTGCACCCTGGACGCGTGGCGACGGGTTGTACCTAGGATGAGTCCCGCATGGTTCGGCTAACGGCATGAGTACGTCTCGAGATTATTACGATGTGCTTGGCGTTAAAAAGAACGCGTCGACGGATGAAGTCAAGCGCGCCTATCGAAAACTCGCCAAGAAATACCATCCTGATCGAAATCCTGACGATCCCGACGCGGAGGCGAAGTTCAAGGAGGTGCTAGAGGCGTCGTCCGTCCTAGGTCACTCTGAAAAGCGGGCCCTGTTTGACAAGCATGGGCGTGCGGGAGTCGGGAATTGGAATACCTCGACCAATGGGCAAGAGGTGTACGAATGGGGCGGTGGATCCACGATCAAAGCGGAAGAACTCGAGGAGCTATTTGCCGCATTCGGTGGCGGTCGCGGTGGTAGTGTCTTCGACGGGTTATTCGGACGACGTCGCACTCCGCGATCGAAACCAACGCCGCGGCGCGGCGCCGATGAAGAACACAAGATCACCCTGACCTTTGAACAAGCGGTCAACGGCTGCACCGTGACCGTCAGTTTGCGAGACAAGCGAACCGGGCGAACCGAAAAGCTGGATGTTAAGATTCCACCGGGCATATCGAACGGACAAAGAATCCGCTTAATAGGCAAAGCACAGCCCGGATCCAACGGCGGACCTCCCGGAGATCGGCTGATCATCGTTTCCATCACGCCACATCGGTTTTTTCGAAGGATAGACGACGACATCTTCCTTGACGTCCCGCTTTCGATCACCGAGGCGACCCTCGGTACGAACGTAGAAGTACCGTCATTGACCGGCATCGCGACGGTCACGATTCCCGCCGGAACGCCGAGCGGCGCAAAGTTGAGACTGCGCGGAAAGGGTGTCGCGGATCGCGGCGACCTTTACGTGGTCGTTCAGATCGTGCCGCCGAAGTCGTTGACCGACGAGCAGCGAGATTGCCTCGAGCGAATCCGCGAGCTTGGCGACTTCAATCCTCGCGCGGCCATCGAATGGAGGTCAAGCGAATAAGGTGTCCACTTTCAGCGGGATCAGCGATGAGAAACGATCGCACACCGGCCTCGTCTTTTTGGTGGCAGGTACCTTGCTTGTGGTGTGGGCATGGGGTAGCTGGGTCTTCCGGACGGCCGAGAACCCGGAGGCCCTCGTCGAAGGTGGCAACACCGGCGCTGCTCCAGAATCCACCGGCGGGATCTTAGCAGCCGGCGTCGGAATTGCTGCACTGGCGGCCTTTTCACTTGTCGGGTACTTGTTCGTGCGCCGTTCCCGCCGCCGCGACGAAACACGCGATCTGCAGAATGCTTTCTCCGATAGCTCTCGCCACCGTCGTTTCCCGAAAGATCGAACAACGGATTCGGAGTAACGGTGCGAAACGGCAGCCGGATATGGCGGGAATTGACGCACCCGCACGCCGCAGGGTACGTTCCCTGAATTGACATGTAGTCCGCTCCGCAATGAGCGAGACCCTCACGATGGCGAGCGTCCAATAGCATCCCTGTGACTAGGCGAGGCGGTCGAGCGAGCGTGAATCTCAAGGGCAAAACAGCGTTGGTCACCGGTGGCGCGCGGCGCGTGGGTCGTGCCATATCACTCGAATTGGCACAAGCCGGTTGCGATATCGCCGTTCACTACGGTACCTCGGAGGAAGATGCGCGGACGCTTGTGGAAGCCGTGCGACGCAACGGTCGGCATGCAGTCATGGTTCAAGGCGACCTGGCAGAGTCATCGAACTGGGCTGGAATCGTCGCTGAGTCGGTCCACTCACTGGGAAGGCTCGACGTCTTGGTGAATAATGCGTCGGTCTTTCTAACAGAACGTCCGGACACAATCGATGATTTCGACGCCGGCCTCTGGGAAAAAATGGTGCGCGTCAATTTGACTGCACCCGCCGGCCTCGCGCACCACGCCAGACCGCATCTCCAGGCACACGGTGCAGGTAGAATCATTAATATCTGCGACATCGCAGCCGATCGTCCCTTTCCATCACATCTTGCCTACGGCTGCACGAAGTCCGGTCTGGTAAGCCTTACGAAGGCCTTGGCCCGAGCCCTTGCGCCGTCGATTACGGTCAACGGCATATCGCCCGGCATCGCCCTTTTTCCGGAGTCTTACGATACTCGCCGGCGCGAGTCGTTGATTGCTGAGGTCCCTCTGAGGCGTGCAGGTACGCCGGAAGATGTCGCGCGAGCAGTCCGGTTCTTGGCTGAATCCGGTGATTTCGTGACGGGGCAGATCCTCAACGTCGACGGGGGCCGGTCGGTGGTGTGACGGGAAAACCGTCAAAGCGCGATCCGAGACCAGCGCCGTGGGATTTACGCGATACTCTTGTATAGCCGTGTGAGACGCGTAGAATGGGTGCGAGAACGGCGGTGCGTTGCCACAGCGGACTTGGCCCGCAATCCGCGACCCTGCAGTGAGGCGTCATTTGGCGCCGTCGGTTATTGGACGTAGCATGAGAGGCCTATCGGTGGGGGATCGTTCCCGTCGAGAGGAATGCGAGCGTTGCGGGCGACGATTTGCGAAGCTGCACCGCCGGCGCCAAGATAATGAGGCGGCAAGAATATGAGCGGTGGCCGGGCTTGCTTGTCGCGGGTTCTTTGTGCAGACGGGGTGACATGACCATCGATTCACAGCCGTTATTCCTAGCCTCGATGACCGAAGTCGCGCTCTACGTCAACCCGATCAAGATCGCGGTCGTGGCCATTCTGACGGTGGTGTGGGCGATCGGCGCGCAATGGGTCGATCGCGATACGAATGTGGTCAAGACAAAAACCGAGCAGTGGAATCTCATCGTGATTTCCGGTGCGATGGTCGGCTATTTGGTCATGTTCTCGGTGCCTTTCTGGCAGGGCAACCTTTTCTCGTTGGGACTGGCATTTTGGGCGTTGATTGCCGGGGGTTCCATGGGCGCGTACGTCGTTCACCGTAACGGGCGTAGCAGGCCCGCCGCGCGCATACTTACGAAGGCCCATTTGAAGCGTGTCCTAGGCGGCGATCCCAACAAGAAGAAAAATGTAAAGGATAAGGGGATTCGCATTCATCTTTCTGACCACAAAGGTGAAGCCGTCACCCTACCGGACGATTCGGACGAGGCGCTCGATTTTATTGTGCGGATTGAGGACATTGCGCGCAAAGCAGGGCTTAGCTACGAGGTGCGAATTTTGCAAGAAGTAACCCAGGAGTCTATCGACGCGGAACTCTTGGGTTACAAGAAGTAACCCAGGAGTCTATCGACGCGGAACTCTTGGCACTCCGGCAAAGCCGAAGAAAATCAAAGGACGT
>JADFIX010000640.1 GCA_022566435.1 Planctomycetota bacterium | reverse complement strand
GGCGGACCGTCTCCGCCGTTCTCATTCTCGATCAAGTACTGTAGATAGCCCGTCAGGGCCACGGACTTCGCGCGGAGCGCCGCCATCCCCACTTCGTCGAAGATGTCGAGTGACGCCTTGATCGGGGCCATCGCCATGATCGGCGGATTGCTGACCTGCCAACCATCCGCACCCACACGGGGCACGAAGTCCGGCGCGGCGTGCATTCGAAATCTCTCGTCCGGATCGTTGCCCCACCAGCCGGCAAAGCGCGGTAGTTCGAGCCGCGCGCCGTGCTTTTCGTGTACGAAACAGCCCCCCACCGCTCCGGGACCGCTGTTGAGATACTTGTAGTTGCACCAAACGGCGAAATCGACGTCCCAATCGTGAAGCTCGAGGATGATGTTCCCCGCCGCGTGGGCGCAATCCAACCCCACGACGCACCCTTGTCGCTTCGCCGCCGCGGTGATTCCTGCGATGTCGAACGCTTGTCCAGTGAAGAAATTGACGCCGTTGAAAAGCACGAGTGCGATCTGCTCGCCGTGCTCCGACAACGCCGCAAGAATGTCCTCGTGGTGCAGGATGTGTTCGCCTTTGCGCGGACGCAACAGGATCAAGTCGTCGTCGGGGTCGAATCCATGATGTCGGAGTTGCGATTTGACGGCGTACATATCAGACGGAAACGTCGGATAATCGATCAAGATTTTCCGTCGTTGCGGCGTTGGCCTGTAGAACGTAATCATCATGAGGTGCAAGTTGACCGTCAGGCTGTTCATCATGACCACTTCACCCGGCTTGCCGCCGACGAGCCGGGCGCCGCAGTCACGGAAGAGTTCGTGATACGGGTACCAGGGACGCTTACCCTCGAAGTGCCCATCGACACCGAGTCGCGCCCAGTCGTCTAATTCCTGGTTCAGTAGCTCGCGCGCGGTTTTGGGCTGCAAGCCGAGCGAGTTGCCGGCGAAGTAAATGCTCGGCCCGTCCTCACGCTTGGTCGGTATGCAGAAACGGTCCCGACAGCCGCGCAAGGGATCGTCCTCATCAAGCCGTCGGGCGAACGCTTCATCCGGCTCGAAGGCCGATGCGTACGAATGCGATGGAGTACGTGAATCCGACATGATAAATCAATCAGCTTTCCGAAAAACGATCTACCGAGAGTCCCAAGAACTCGAGCGCGGTCCCGGAAAGAAGACGCTTTCTGGTTTCATCAGATAGGCTGGTCATAGAATCGATCAGTCGACCGGGCGTTTCCTCTCCGAGGGGGAAAGGATAGTCCGAACCGAGCGCTATCCGGTCGGCGCCCATAAGTTCGATGAGAAAACGAAGCGCGTCGGCATCGTGCACCAGTGAATCGACATAGAAGCGTCCAAGGTATTCACGCGGGTTGACGTCGTTGTCCGCCGCGCAAAGATCGGGTCGAACGCGAAATCCGTGTTCGATTCGCCCAATCGTGCCGGGGAATGCTCCGCCGCCGTGGGCGAAGCCGATACGGAGATTCGGCAGTCTTTGCAACACGCCGCCGAAAATCACGGAGCAAATCGCCAGCGATGTCTCCGCCGGCATGCCCACAAGCCAGGGTAGCCAGTACTTCGGCATGGCGTCCTTGCCCATCATATCCCAGGGATGGACAAAAACCGCGGCCCCGAGTTCCGCCGCGGCCTGGAACACCGGAAACAGTTCGGCGCGATCGAGATTCCAATCGTTGATGTGCGACCCGATTTGCACGCCCGCGAAACCCAACTCGCGCACACAGCGTTCCAGTTCCTTGACCGCCAGGTCCGGCGCCTGCATCGGCAGCGTGCCCAGGCCGACGAAACGAGTAGGATATTCGCGAACCACGTCGGCAATATGATCGTTGAGCAGGCGCGAAAGATCGAGCGTGTGTTCGGGCTTGGCCCAATAGCTGAACATGACCGGCACGGTCGACAAGACTTGCACCGTCACAGACGCCTCATCGCAGTCCTTGATACGTCGCGTCGGCGACCAGCAGTTATCCTGAATCTCACGGAAGAACTTATCATCGACCATCATCCGCGCACAGCACGGTTTGTGATGCTCGAGGCGAAGGAACCCGCCGCAGCGGTAGCGCTCGCGAAGATCAGGCCAGGTTTTCGGCAAAATGTGCGTGTGGATGTCGATCTTCAAACGCGCGTACTCCCGGAGACCCGACATCGGCTACCCGCCGATCTGGATCGCCCCTCAACAAGTCTGACAAAACGGGGCGGCATTCTAGGCGACCTGCGCCGGCGGCTGCATCACGGCGCTGCATTTTTTGCAAGTGCGAGCGTTTTCGTCCGCCCAGAACGTGTCCATCAGCGGCTTGAGCTGCTTCACGATATTTGTGAGGTAGAACTCGGGATCGTAAAGAGTCTCTCCGCAATTCTCGCAATAATATCGAACGTGGTCGTTTTGGCCCTTGGGACGCCGCCGCTCGATGACCATGCCGATCGTGTTGGCCGGTCGTTGCGGTGAATGGGGAATCTGCGGTGGCAGCAAGAAAATATCGCCCTGCCGGATGTGAATATCACGTTTTTCGCCGTCTTCAATGATGCCCAACGTGATATCACCTTCAAGTTGATAGAACAATTCCTCGGTGGGATTGACGTGATAGTCCTTCCGCTGATTCGGTCCGCCGACGATCATGACGATGAAATCGGCATCCTCGAACACCTGCTGATTGCCGACCGGCGGCTTCAGCAAGTGGCGATGTTCGTCGATCCAAGCGTGCAAGTTAAATGCCGCCAGTTTGGACGTAAACCACCTCTCTTAGGGCAAGAAGCCAAATAAATACCAGATCACTCACAATGAGACCGGGATTCTAACGGGTGCCGGGCGGGCCTTCAAATCCCAGTATATTAACTGGGGCGTACGGGTCGAGGCCCTGAATCGGCACATCCGAGCCCATTTGAGCATTCCTGCAGACCAGCAAAAGCGGTACTTGCTTTGCACAGGCCCGAAATGCTACCATACCGGCTTGTTTCACCGTGTCTTGCCCGACTATTATAGGTCAGGCACGGTACAGGCCAGGGATTAAGACGACGAGCCATGTTTGGGCGTATCATCAAACAAGGCACTCCCAGGGAGACTAGATTGATGAACTTTCGGACTTGCGTATTGACGAGCGCGTTGGCAGGCGCCTTTTTGGGTATCGCAGAGGTTGCGGCAGCGCCAATCGGCGAACAAACCGCCGAAACCAAGGTCGTTCGCATCCCCTCTGCGATGATCGAAAGTGTCACCGGACTGGGACTTGCGCCAATACGGGCTCTGGATTATGGCACCTTCGTTTGGCTGGAACTCTCGGAGGACGACTTTGAACGCCTATCGAATACTGGGGCGGCGTTTCAAATACAAGAAGAACCCTTCACGCTTCGTCTAGGCGAAACGAGCTTTGATCCGCTGCGCCAAGAGTCGACGCTCGCTGCCGAATGGAAGCAGAGCGCGACCGACCAGCCGGACCTCCATCTGATCCAATTCGCCGGTCCCTCGCGGCGAGAATGGCTCAACAACCTGGAAGCCAACGGGCTGAAGATCGTACAATACGTTCATCCTAATACCTACATCGTCTGGGGTTCGCTCGAAGACCGAAGCGCGGTGGCCAAGGTGGAAGATTCGGTCAGGTGGACCGGCGCGTTCGAACCCGGCTACCGGGTTCATCCTCGGTGGCGTGGTCTCGGCAATCAAGTGCAGGACG
>JADFIX010000639.1 GCA_022566435.1 Planctomycetota bacterium | reverse complement strand
AGAAGGCGCTCCCCACCAGGCCCGGCTCCTCAGCGCCGAAGAGGGCGAAGCAGTGGCCGGAGAGGCCGGCTGCGGCGGCCGCCCGCGCCAGCTTCGCGTAGGCATAGAAATAGTACACGCTCTGGGGTAACAAACGCCCGATGTTGATGGAGTTGGCCGACGTGAGATGGATGGATTGCAATTCGGGATCGGCAAACGCCCGTTTGACCATCGCTTGGCAATCGTCGAACTTGCCGTCAATCCCAATGACCGTCACGTTTTCGCCGATCGTGGTCATCTGTTGGCGCTGACGAGTCGAGACCTCGTCAATCGGAAACAGCACGACGACATGGATGCGGTCCATGCCTCGATATGCGTGGGCCACCGCGCTGCCGGTATCGCCGGATGTGGCGGTCAGAATAACCAGCTCGCCATCCCGGCGCTCCATGAGTGAACTCATCCAGCGGGCCATCATTCGGGCGGCAAAATCCTTGAACGATGCCGTCGGCCCGCCATCCAAGCGCATGATGTGTCGCCGGCCCTCGACGAATTCGAGCGGGACATCGAAGTCGTAGGCGTCCTCGCAGAGTTCTTTCAAGAGCCCGTCGTCGAATACACCGGCGGTGAAGCGTCGCAGTATCTCAAAAGCGATGTCCGAGTAGCGGAGATCGCGCCAGGAGGTGAGCTCTTCAGACGTGACCGAAGGGTATCGTTTGGGCATGTAGAGCCCGCGGTCGCGCGCCTGTCCTTCGAGCAGGGCCTCATCCAACGTGACTTCGGGTACGCTGCGGTTTGTGCTGTAATAGCGGATTGTTTCCGGCATTTCTTGCACTCGAAAATCTCAGTGTCGCTCCGGTCACGTAACCCGACTGAAGATCAAGACGAAGGTTATGCCGTGGCGAGGTACCAATCAAGGGACTGTCGCCGGCGAGCCGCCTGTTGCGGTGGTTTCGAAGCGCGGCAGACTCAGGCTGCACAAATTTGAATAAAACCGTGTTGTAGCGTAGAGGTAGGAATCGATTCTCTTTACCTACACGTCGACCGGAGTACAGTGTGAAGAAGCTTGAAGGAATTAGTCATGCCCCGACCTGAGCCCGAACGCGTCACACTCGCCGCGCTGCCAACGCCTCTCGTTCGCCTCGAGCGGCTGGGGCGCCATTTGGGCGATGTTCAAATCTGGATGAAACGTGACGACCTGACAGGTTTGGAGCTCTCAGGTAACAAAGTCCGCAAGCTCGAGTACGTCGTGGAAGATGCCCTGGCGAAGGGATGCGACACCCTGGTGACCGAAGGCACTTGCCAGTCGAATCACTGTCGGGCAACGGCCGCGGTGTGCGCCCGTCTCGGCATGCAAGCCGTGCTCCTACTTCGGCCGGAGGCAACGGTAGAGCCACAGGGTAATCATTTGCTGGACGTACTCTTCGGCGCCAGGACGCACTTCTATCCGCAAGAGCGGTTTGAGAATGATCGGAAAGCAATCGTCGACACCGTTCTCGCCGAACTGATGGAAAACGGACGGAAACCACGCTGGATTCCTATGGGGGCATCCGAGCCGCTTGGCTGTTGGGGCTACATCCGCGCGATGGTCGAACTTGCGGACCAGCTCGGCAGGGTCGGCGTGGATGCATGCGACGTCATCGTACCTGTGTCATCCGGCGGTACCTACGCCGGTGCTTTGCTCGGGACGATGCTTCACCGCCTGGAAGGCCTGTGCGTATGGGGCGTTCCGGTCAGCGACGACGTGGCCCATCACACACGCGAGGTCGGCGGGCTCTGCCGCCAGGCGGCGAAGCAATTCGCCCTTCCTGTGGAGTTTGCGGACGCCCACATGCGGTTCCTCGATGGATACGTCGGTGAGGGTTACGCCATGCCATACGCCGCGGCGATTGAAGCAATCCGCCTGCTTGCGCGGATGGAAGGCATCATTCTAGATCCCGTCTACACCGCCAAAGCGTTTTGTGCGTTGCTGGACGGCTGTCGGGACGGACGATTCGGTCGTGAACGACCCGTCGTATTCATTCATACGGGCGGCATCTTCTCCGATTTTGCCTCGTCGCAGACACTCTTGGGGGATGAGTGACGGTGCCCTTGGAGAATGTCCCTCACCCTGTGGGGCATCCGGCGCCTTTTCTCGCTGATGGAATGCGGCAGCATTCTCAGACTTGCCTGGCCGTCTCTAGTGTATCGAAGTAGAAGGCCAACGAGTTTGACGGTCGAGGTTCTTCGGTGCGGATCGAGGCGCTGATATGGCTTTCTTTCGAAAAAACCTGCGAAAGAACTTGCGAGAAAGGGCGTTGGCTTTAGTTGTGTCGCTGGAGCGAACCGTGTGCGTCATGCAAAACATGGAGCGATCAGACTCGCGATACAAGTACGTTTCCGCCCGGGCCGCCTAACTTGCGCCGGTGACGGCCGAACTTGCGGCGGTCGTTCGGGCGCAGGGGTCGCGTACTCCGGCAGCCGACCTTTTGATCGAGATTGCCCCGATCATGTCGGAGTTAGGTGCTGCTGATTGCGCTGCCGGGTGGTATTTTCTTGCTGACGAAGATGACGATTATGGGAAATTTCACACCATCTTCCGCGAGGTCGAGCATCTGGACGAGGAGCTTTGAGCGCATCCGAGAATCCTAGTCAAACGGCGCGGGTAGTTGGTATTCAGTGAATTGACCGGTGGCCCGGAAGCCAAGGCGCGTGTAGACGCCCAAGCCGTCGGCCGCGGCTTGCAATATGCCCATCTTGAAACCCTCAGTCCTGGCATCGAGCAATGGGCGAAGCGTTAGGGCACTTCCGATTCCCTTGTGCCGATGTAACTCGAGCGTGGAAATGTTGTACAACCCGGCAACACCTCCGCTGGCGGTGAGTTCTGCTGTGGCCACAGGCTCTAGATAGCCGACGTACAACCACATCGGCGCGTCACTCGCCGAAAGGAGCGGGGCAGCGGCCTCGTAAAAGCGGATGACCGTCTCTTCTGACGGTGTCATCAGGGCGGCAAGGGTGTTGCCAAAATTGCGGATGTGCTTCGGTGTCGTGGCCCGCTCGATTCGTAAGCCGTGTGGCGTCAGGTCGGTGGCGTTCAGCGTGGCAAGATCGGCCACCATCGCGACTTCAGATTCCGCCGGCTCTAGACCCGCCTCGATCAAGCTTTGGCCCAGGTCGTCGGGTCGATCCGCCGGGCCGACCCACCACGAAAAGGGTCGCTGAACAGTGTTGAAATGTCCAATGGCCTGTGCAATTCGTCTAGGCAACGAATCCTCATACAGGCGTGCGCGGCAGATATAGCTAAAGGTGTCTGATGCCAAGCCTGAATCGACCACGGTGAGTTCGTCATCTTGGATGACCCGCATGCCCGCCGTATGCCTCTGGACCCAGCTCATATGGGTAACCATGTTCGCCTCGGCTGCCAGGTCGATCTGCTCAGGCGTAGCATTGTCAAGAAACGGGACGTTCACGTGTTCAAAACTCCGATGGCCTGCTGAATCCGCGGCCCGGCTGCATTCAAATCATAGGCGCACGGTATATCCGCCGGTTGGCCAATGTTCACAGCAGATACGACTCGATCAGCGCGGGTACCCCATTCTTGCGAAGCAAGGGCGGGGGACAATTCCGTATGTGCATCCACACGGTACGCCCGACATCAGCAACGTCCCCCACCCTGCGGGAGTACCCGAAGGATGGGGCACCCGGCTCTTCCCCTTCGTGCT
>JADFIX010000638.1 GCA_022566435.1 Planctomycetota bacterium | reverse complement strand
GGCCCAGCAGGCTCGTGGCGTAATCGGTCATGTGATGAACACACCAGGTAAACGCCCGCAGATGGGCAAAGAGCAACTGCCCCAGCTTGCCCGATCGCACCGCCTCGGCCAGATACCGGCACGACGGGCTATAGCGATAGTTGTAGCCGACGTTAAGCAGCAGCCCCTTTTCTTTGGCCTTGTCTACCATCTTGACCTACACCTGCCTTCTGACCAATCTCAGCTATACGATCTTGTGGAAGATCCGTTGGAGACCACAACCGTCCATACCCAGCATGCGGCTTGTTGCGAAGAGCTGAAAGCGCAAATCGCCGCTCATCGGAACGATCTGCATCCAGACACGACGCCAGGAGTCAACGAAGAGAAAATGGATGAAGTGGTCCTGGAGCGCCTTCGTGAACTCGGTTATATCGAATAAGGTGCGCCATGCCGGATAATCACACGGAATTGAGTGTGTCTGACTCCAATAGACCGGCGAGGGTGACGGATCTTGATTGGTTGCACTGTCCGAATTGTCACGAATTACTGCGAAAAACAGACGAGCACGTGAGTTGTCTTCCGTGTGGCGAGGATTGGCCGGTGATCAAGGGCGTGGCCGACTTCACTGATAGCACGGAAAGAGCCGAGGGGGAGACATTCGGATCCTACGCGGCGGTTCTGCCGGAATTGGTGGAGATCGCAGAGCGGGACGGATGGTTCGTCGCCCTTCAGAACGTCGTACTTCCCTTGCCTTCGATCGGCGCGGGGCTGTTTTCATACGTCACGGATGAATCGAAGGGCGATTTGGTCTTCACGCTCAATCTTTGCGAGGGGCAGCGGGTTCTTGATCTGGGTTGCGGACTCGGTTCGGTTTCGGTGGCCATCGCGCGACGCGGCGCTGAATGCTACGCTGCAGATGTGTCGCACGAGCAGGCCAGTTTTTCGGCCATTCGTTGTCGCCAATCCGGTTTCTCCAATGTCAAGGCCGTGTGCGCGGGCGACGATATGAAACTTCCTTTTGGCGGGAACTACTTCGATGCGGTGATCATGAACGGTGTGATCGAGTGGCTCGGATGCGCGGATCGCTTTCCCGGCTCTCCCGACGACGCGCAGCACGCTATGCTTGGAGAGGTGCATCGGATTCTCCGTCGTGGCGGACAACTGTACGTCGCAAGTAAGAACCGATATGCCCTGTACCACTTCCTGGGCGGAGCGCCGGACCACGGAACGAAACGTCGGTGGATCGGCATGCTGCCCCTTCCCATTCAGCGTCTGCGTCCGGGAGGAGAGCCGGATTCGGGCGCCCGACTGCATGGTTTGAACGGTTATCGGCGTCTGTTCAGAAAGTCGGGCTTTGTCGATAAGGCGGTGTACGCGGTTATGCCGAGTTTTCGACGTCCCAAACGTTTCGTGCGTCTGGATCGAATGAGTCGGGCGGCGCTTACCGGTCGCGGCGGAGTGGGTTTGTATAATCGCAAGTTGGAACGACTGATTTCCGGGCTACTCCCGGCTTCGGTACTGCGACGGTTGGTTTACTGCTACGGTTTTGTCGTGGAGAAGCTATGAGCGGTCTGTGCGCGCAAGTCATCGATGCATTCGGGTCGACCGTCGAACGGAGCGATCTGGAACAACGTCCATGGTATATGGTCCCGGGGAGGGCGGGCCCCAACGCGGTGCTAAAACTCTTCATTGCTCCCTATCGACAACTACCTGGTTATGTGCTGACAGTCGCCCGAAGGCCCGAAACACGAGTCGTGGCACACGAGGTGGAGATACTGGGACGGCTTCTTTCGGCCGCCCCCTCGCCCCTGCACGATACGATTCCGAAAGTGCTCGGCCATGGGCGTGTTGGCGGCTGCCCTTACTTTGGCGTCCCCTTCTACAGGTCGTATGGACATGGACGGTTCGCACGGCGCCTGGCGCGAGCCAAGCGCATGCGCTGGATCGTCGATTGGAACATTCAGCTCGCGCGTGCCACCGCAGCCCGCGGTCTCTCCTCGTCCATGTTGGAGTCCGCCTTTGGCCCCTCGATTGCCATCATTCAAGGGGATTGCACCGTGAAAGCGGATGTTCGGCGAAGGCTCGTCGGCAGTCTTGACACGATTCTTCGCCGCGTTTCGGAGATTCCAAGCATCTGTTGTCATGGCGACCTTTGGGCCGGCAATATTCTCTGGCAGAAGGGTTCCCGTGACGCAGTGGTTCTTGATTGGGGGGCGGCCCGCTGGCCCGGTCTGCCATGCATGGACTTGTGTCGCTTCCTGCTTGCCAATCGTCAGTCGGACGAGGTGATCGCAATGGAAACAACACGCTATTGCCGAGCGATCGAACTAGATCCTCTGCTAGTGCCGAAACTGTATGATCTGTATAACGTATTTATAAAAGGCGAGCTGGAGGAAGCATTCAAGAATCGACATGAAAAGCCCTTCAATCCATTCGTGGGCGACCACGATTTAACATCGCGGAGGCTATTGGGAATTCTCCAGGCCTTCGCCGCCTCGGGTGTGTAGTATCTATTCACACTTTCGGGCCGGCCACATGGCGCTGGTCATGCCAGCTACAACTTCTAGTGTTGTCCTGGCCGAGCCCCGGCGAAGGCGCCGGGTGACTGCTGGTCACGAGATCCAGGTCGACTGGCCTAAGTTTCACAAGCAGGGCGCCTCGATAACTGGGAGATGTCGGATGAAACGGTTTTTCGTGAATAGTATTCTTGGGCACTTCGCGTTAGCCGCCCGTGACAAGTTCGGTCTCCTGCGCACGGCATTGTCGCAGCCAGAATCCGTAGGCACGCTGGCGAATGACCAGCTCGCGACTATGCTGATCACAAGGATTTGCCAACCCGGTAAGACATTTGTTGATGTCGGCGCACATATTGGCTCAGTTATTTCAGAGGTTCTGCGGCATGACAGAAGGATAAGGGTAATTGCCATAGAAGCAATACCGGAAAAAGTGGCCCACCTGCGACGTAAGTTCCGAAATGTTGAAGTCGTGGAATGCGCAGTCGGCGAATCAGCAGGTGACGCGCCATTCTTCGTGAACAAATCTCAGTCCGCATATAGTTCACTTAGCCGTCCCTCAGGTGCGAGTATAGCCTTTCGGGAAATCAGAGTTCGAATCGAGAGGCTTGATGGCATCGTACCCTGGCATGAAGTCGATGCAATAAAGATTGACGTGGAGGGCGCAGAGTTAGGTGTCATTCGCGGCAGTGAAAAAACACTGTCTGAAAGTCGCCCATCCGTGATGTTCGAGAGTGCGCCAATACATGGCAATGACGGAGGATACACGAAGGAAGATCTTTGGAATCAGTTCTCCAAGCAGAGTTACTCCATCCTTGTACCCAATCGCGTAGCCCACAATGATGACGGACTTTCTTTGGAGGGTTTCCTTGAAAGCCATTTGTATCCTCGGCGCAGTACAAACTACTTTGCCATTCCGAATGAGCGTCGCGTAGAAATTCGAGATCATGCGCGCCGAATTATCGGAGTCAAGGTTACGAACTAGTGGTCGGATCGTCGGACGAGCGGAATGGTTTCAGTATAACTATCATGCAGCGTGGCGCAATTGATCGGCGTTACGTCCGTTCGGAAGGGGTGGACGTGTTTGTCCGTGTCGCCCGATCGCGGGGCCTGTATTGTTGGGTGCCTTGTCTTGTGGACAGTTCCAGAAATGTGCGACAAGGATACGATGACATCCCCGAGAAAAGAACACTGCG
>JADFIX010000637.1 GCA_022566435.1 Planctomycetota bacterium | reverse complement strand
GTTGTTGGCCAATTGGTGTTCGATGGGTTCGAATCTGAGCCAGGAACCACCGATCGTGCGTAGTCCTTGCGATAGGGCACCGTCTCGATCTGTTTCGCAAGTGGTAGTAGATGCCACTCGGTAAGCATGGACGCGATAGAGCCCATCCCGGTGATTATGACAACCGGCGAGGTTGCTGACCTCCTCCGGTGCCCCTTGCGTACGGTCGAGCGGTACGTGCATCGCCATGAGCTAACGGCGGTCAAGATCGGGCGGGAACGGAGGTTTCGCGGGGTGGACGTGTTGGAGTTCGTTGCAACGCGAGCCAGTACGCGAAGGGACGGTTCCTAAGGATGCTTGCCTGCCGGCACGAATTGTGGCAGATTGCACGTATTCCACGTTCGCTCCCGAACGTATTGTCAGAAAAACTCGGCTGTGCAGGCGGCCCGGTGTCCGTAAGGCCCGGCAACCTCTCTCTTCGGAGTGAGCGTGGAATACGCTCTGCACAGCCCTGCGCGCAGGATGTGCCATGATCACTAAAGTGAGTATTCAGCACGATCCGAAGCGAACATTGCCCTGGATCGTGCGTTATTTCGGCGAGCCGGATTGGAATACCGGGAAACAGCGGCGGTACAGTCGGTCCTTTCGGTACTCACGCGAGGCGCGTGCGTTTCAATGCGAGAAACAAACCGAGCTGTCACGTGGAAATGGCCAGGAAACGTCTCGGAACGTCACGCTGATCGAGTTAGTCACGGAATTCCGGTCTGCACGCCTTCCCGGGCTCAGCTTCGAAACCGTGCGAGGCTACGAGAACACCCTCACTCAGCTCCTCGATCATTTCGGAAAAGGGCGACCTCTCACGAATATCCCGCAGCGACGCGCCGAAGCTTTTATTGCAAGCCGAATTCGAATGGATGGAAGGGCGGGTGGACTTTCCCGGTCGTCTATTGCGCGACATATTATCCACGCGCGGGCGTTGTTTGGGGCGGCGGTCGAATGGAAGTTTATCGAGGAAAACCCGTTCGTTTGCACGGTGCGTCGCGGTCGCTCACCGCTACGTGTCAACGCAGTAGCCAGGTCATGGCAACATCTTACTCCCCAGCAGTTTGCCACGTTTATGATGATCGTGGACTGCCCGAAACACCGAGCCGCGTTCTGGTTGATGTACGGGTGCGGTCTGCGGCCCGGTGAGATCTACAATCTGACAATTGACCGGATCGACCTAGAAAAGCGGCGCGTGTTGATTTCGAGCCGGCCCGCCACTGATGCGCATCCGCCGTTTGCAGTGAAGGCGGAGGGGCAGGCATCAACGGCAAAGGACCGTACCGTACCGATTCCCGAGCCCGCCATGGGCGACATTTCAAAAGCGTGCCAGACGGCGTTCCGGTCCGGGGGATTCGTGGTGCTCTCGCCAGAGCGGTTTGTCGTGGTTCGGAGGAACTGGGAACTGTGCCGTGCGGGCAAGGGCTGGGCCGGACGAAAAACGTGGAGACCCTGGCAGAACCGCGACATGATGAACAACCTCCTGCGCGACACGAAATCCTACCTACCGAAGGCCGGGCTGGAGTTTACCGTGCCTTTCGCACTGTCTACCTTTCGCAAGTCATTTGCGCAGAATCACGCCGATGCGGGAACTCCTCCGCGAACGCTTGCCAAGCTCTTGGGGCATAGCGACACGAGGGTCACGATGATGTATTACAACCGCTCGACGGACGCGAACGAGGCGGCCGCTAGGGCGGTCATGGATCGTGTGCTAAGCGTCTCGGTCCAGCCGGCCGACGCGAATGCGGCGAGAAAAACCTCAGAAAACTGACGCTAGAGTGACGCTGGAGGGGGTTTGGACCCCTTTTCGTAGGTGGCTCAAATCATCGTAACCTATTGTGGCATAAGGACTGGGCGATACAGGACTTGAACCTGTGACTTCCTGCGTGTCGAGCAGTAGGTCAAGTTCAGAAACCTGCCTTGCGACGCCGAAAAGGCGGTTTTTTGCGTGAATATGGGGTATTTCTGAACCCATTACGCTGGCGCTACACTGGCGCTACGGTGGCGCTTCGTTGATCTTACAACCTCGAAGACACCAAAGAGACACCAAATCGAACTGCGAATCGCTGACGCAAGGGGAGGTTTTCATCAGTCGGTTCCGTCCGATTTCGTTATTGCCTCGAATCAACACGATTGCCATCCTTGGCTAGGACAGGATATGCTCCGAACCGAAAATCACACCGGGAAAACGTCGCCTGGCCGCCGAACTCGTCAAATCGTAAGTCCTTTGTTGACAAGCAGTACGGAATAAACGGGAGGCACAGGGCTGCATCATCGGTATCATCGGGCCGCCTGCCCGTGCACGACGCCACCTGCAACGGTCCGGGCCGCGCCACGCCCATGCGCTATCCGTGCAAGAAGGTGGTGTTCGACATCGACGAGGCTCCACATCGCTGCTGACAGTCGCGCCTCGCATGTCGGATTCCGCGAGGTCTTTAGACTCTTTACATCGAACTCTGATCGGATAGCATTTTTGCTACGGACAGGCGCAGCACTGGCGCACGCGATTGGATCGTGTAAAATCATTCACGTAAGTGGCCTCCATGCCACGCGATTGCAGTGGGTTCCACAACCACAGTATTTCGCAGCGTGAAGACCGTTTTCTGAGCGCGAGATGACCCGCCCTCGCTTATTTTGGGACTAACCGACAATTACATGGGCACCATTTTTGTAACTGGCGGCGCGGGATTCATCGGCTCGCACTTGTGCGAGGCGCTGCTGGCACGCGGGGAGCGTCTCGTTGCATATGACAGCTTCGACGATTTCTACGATCCCGTGGTCAAAAAGCGCAACCTTGAGAAATGTAGAGACTTCTCAGGATTTGACATGATAGAAGGCGACATCCGCGACACCGAGGCCATCGATACGGCGGTGCGCTGTTGCGAGCCAGAGACCATCGTCCATCTCGCGGCGCGGGTTGGCGTTCGCGCGTCTATCAAAGAATCCATGCTGTTTAAAGATGTCAACGTTTCCGGAACGGCCCAGCTGTTGGATACTTCGCGGCGGCGAGGCGTCATTCGATTCATCTTTAGTAGTTCATCGAGTGTTTACGGCAACAACCAGAAGATTCCATTCGCCGAAGCTGACCCTGTGGGTAATCCTACTTCTCCGTATGCCGCTACAAAGCACGCCGGCGAACTACTATGCCGGACCCACCAGCACCGCTATGGCATAGGCGTCACTTGCCTGAGGCTATTCACGGTCTACGGCCCGCGGCTGCGACCGGACTTGGCAATCCACAAGTTCGCGCGGCTCATGCTTGACGGCGTGCCGATACCCGTATTCGGCGATGGTACGACGCGACGGGACTACACTTACGTGGCAGACATTGTCGACGGGTTCCTGCGGGTACTCCATCTTGGCGACGGCTTCCGCGTCTTCAACCTCGGTAGATCGAAGCCCGTTTCACTGACCAACCTAATCGCTGCGCTAGAATCATCTATCGGTCGAAAGGCTGTCATCGATCGTAGACCTCCGCACCCGGCCGACGTTCAACGCACACATGCGGACATCAGCAGAGCGCGAGCAGAATTAGGTTATGATCCGAGCACGAATCTCGTGACCGGCCTGAAGCACATTATCGACTGGCTACGTTCCTCCGCCACACCAGAACGTCGGTAGTCCAAGCGACTTCTTAGGAGGAGAGCCGCATTCTCAGGGGCGTCGTCCGTTTC
>JADFIX010000636.1 GCA_022566435.1 Planctomycetota bacterium | reverse complement strand
AATCTGTAGTGCGCGTCTTCCGCGCTGCCTTTGCCGGCCATCACAAGCCGGTCGGTCAGTCCGACTCCCCGGCTAACCCGCCTCGTGGCCACAACCGTCGTGGACGATCGAGCGCCGTCGCGGCTGCCGGCTCGCCGGACTAGCGCCCGGCGGCTAGCGGCCGACCGCCTCGAGCACGCTCTACACGGCCCGATCCCGATCAACTCGACCACCTGCACTACGACGTGCTGAATCCCGACACGGTCGGCCGCATGATCCAAGCCCGCAACTTACTACGCGAATGGGAGGCCGCGACCACGGACGACCCGGCGGCGATCCACCATCAAGGCGCGCGGATTCCGCGGGCGCGGCTGCGGCGCAGCGCAGGCGCCTATGATCTGGGCATTCAAGTCTACCTTGGAGGCAAGATCGCCGCCCGCGCGGCTTCCCTGCTGGAAAACACGCCAACGGAATCACTGTTGTCCGCCCTGTTGGAGTACGGAACCGAAGGCGAAGGCCCCTGGACCGATCTGCTAGGACTCTTGGCTCCCAAGGCCGCGGTA
Source organism: Planctomycetota bacterium (assembly GCA_022566435.1). Taxonomy (GTDB): domain Bacteria; phylum Planctomycetota; class Phycisphaerae; order UBA1845; family UBA1845; genus JADFIX01. The sequence continues at coordinate 3,158 of JADFIX010000636.1, read as the reverse complement.
GACCGGCTTCTGGACGACCTGGCGAGCGGAACGATCGACGGTTTGATCCAGTTAGAGACGGCGATGGAGCGAATGTACGCCGGGTTCGCGGCCTGGGAATGGAACTGGGTCCGCGCGGCGTGGCTCGGCGAGCTAGGGAAATCAGCCGAGGAGGTTACACTGGCCGACCTGGCCGACGCCGTCTCGGGGTGGAAAGCCGCAACCGGGCAACGCAACAAGTGGGTGCTGCGAGACGCCGAACAGGAGTTCGCCCAAGCAGCTCAGGTAGGTTACGGCGTCGACCACCCCGAGCACGCCGCCGCCGATTTCCAAGCGGTTCGCGGCGCCTTTGAAGACAACCCATTCACCCGGCAAGTGCAAGAAGAAGACGCCCAAATCGCCACCAAGGCCGACACACTGCTAGCCCAACTCACCACGCCGGAAGTAGCCTAGAGGTCGGCCACAGAGGGGGCGATATGCTGTGAGGGTGTCATCCATGTCCTCACCCGCTTGCCCCCCATGTGCCGCCGCCACTGAACGCCAATCTCCAGCGAAGCGGCCTTTCCGGCAATGTCGGCTTGACCACAGGGGCGTGATGCTGTATATTTGTACACCATAGACATTTGCACCCCATTCCTCCTACACTCGGGCCGATTCTTACCAACTGAGCGGGGAGGGCAAGGGGTGCCGGCAGATCCAAACAGACAATACGAATTCCGTTGTCCGGTTCACGGTTTCATTCAATTAAATGCCTGGGAAAAGGAGATCGTCAATCACCCGGTTTTCCAGCGACTCCGGCGAATCCGACAATTGGCATGGACGGACTACATCTATCCCGGCGCAATGCACACACGGTTCGAGCATTCGCTGGGCGTGATGCACGTTGCCACACGTTTGTTTGACGCCATCAGGGAACGATCTGGGAAAGTTCTGGAGAATGAGCTGTCCTACCGATCCGACGCTTGGGGGCGATATCGGCAGATAGTGCGTTTAGCAGCGCTGCTCCACGATGTTGGTCACGGCCCGTTTTCCCATGCCGGTGAAGACCTCATGCCTGAACGGGCTGATGGGAAGGGAAAACACAATCACGAAGATTATTCAGCCGCCATCATCCGATCGGCGCTGAAGGATTTGATTAACAACCACGAACTCAACGTCGTAAACTGGAGAATACAAGCCGACGAAATAGCGGCCCTCTTGGAGGGAAAGACAGAGGCCGCACAGACGATTTTCTGGCGCGACCTCGTTACCGGACAACTGGATGCAGACCGAATGGACTACCTCCTGCGTGATGCCCTCCACACAGGTGTAAGTTCCGGGGGATTCGATTTAGACCGCCTCGTCGGCACCATCGTAGCCATACCTGGGGAGGCGGATCGTGGACCCCGGCTGGGCATCAACGAAGGCGGTGTGCATGCGGCTGAATCCTTGGTGCTGGCTCGATACTTCATGTTCACACAGGTGTATTTTCACCGCGTCCGCATCGCGTACGACCATCACTTGCAACGCGCGATGACAGACATGCTCCCCGATGGCGCTTTTCCGGCACCCATCAACGCAGATGGCAGTGTGAATGAACAGTCCGTCACGGACTACTTGCAGTGGGACGACTGGCGAGTGCTCGGCATCCTTCAACAAGGAGGTGGGGGCGATCATGGGAAACGGCTTTCCGAGCGGAATCACTACCGCGAAGTCTTCCACACCGTGGAATCACCCGGCGCGGAGCAGATTGCGGAATACGGTGACGTGAAGAAGGCACTAGGAGGTTTAGCAGTACACGAAGCGATTGCTGGGAAGACGTGGTATAAGCTGGAAGGTAAAGATGTTCCAGTACTCAGCACTTCACGGACCGAAGTGGACGTGAAACCGTTATCACATTATTCAACTCTCGTCCGGAATCTGGAGCCTATTGCGCAACGTCGGCTGTATGTCGATAAAGAGAAGAAAGCAGAGGCGGATTCCATCAGAGACGGAGTCCTGAAGAAGCGAGGGAAAGGGCCATGATTGATGATAATTCCAAGTACGAACTAATCGAAACACTCGCTCGGAAGTGTCCGAACAGAATGGGTCGCACAGCGCTCATGAAGTTCATGTACTTCCTGCAGACGTTGCGGAACGTACCACTGGGCTACAGGTTTAGCCTGCATTCCTACGGTCCATTTGATTCCGACGTCTTGAGTGACCTCGGTGAGGCGGAACTTCTGGGATATGTGAACAGTGAGGTCAAAGACTATCCAGGCGGATACGGATACGAAATAAAAGACACTGAGCCCCCATCAAAATCTGAGTTCCTCGATGAGCACGAAGACGACATCGGTTGGGTAATCGATGAATTCGGATCAGACAAGTCAGCTGATCTGGAGCTTTCCAGCACGATCGTGTTTGCTGATCGCGAAGAACGGCCGTGTTCACAAAGCACTGAAGACTTAGCCAGTCTTGTTCATCAGGTAAAACCACACTTCAGCAAAGCGCGAATTATCCAACGAATTGAGCGACTTGAAGAGAAAGGCATTCTTGGGCAACGAAAAGGGAATAAGTCCAATTGAATCCGATATTGGCGACTTATCCCCTTGGCTTTTCAAGACAGCCGTTTTTCTCTTTGCGGCTTCGCGCCTTAGCGTGAGTCCCTTATGTACCGACGGCGGCAATCACGAGACGAACAACGATGCGACGTTCGTGTTTTCCGCGATCCGCCGCCCGAATTGTCGCCCGCGTCATTCCACTTTGTGTTGCAGGTCGATTTGGGTTTTCTTGCCGTTGGCGGAGAGCGTGAGTGGGATGATCCAGATGGCGCTGCCTACTTTGCAGAGTCCTTCGGCCGACTCTTGGCAGAAGTAGTAGGTGAGGGCGACGCGCAGCGTGTCTTTGCCTTCAGCGGCGGCGGCCGGGACGGAAATCTCGAACTCCGCGGCCGGCTCTTCCAGGCGGATTTTCTTTTCCATCGCGGCGCGATCCAGCGGGCCTTCTTTGTTGATGGTCGATAACGAGTAGCCCATCGGCGCTCGAGGGTTGATCTTCCAGCCGGCGGGGAGTTCGAGTCGCACCGTCAGCTTGACCGCGCCGTCGACCACCTTGACCGTGCTGGCCGGAACGCGCGTCGTCTTCGCCCCGCGCACGATGTGACTGGTCGTCTCCTTCGGCAAAGAGGGAGGAGCGAGTCCCTTGATTTGCAACGTTGT
>JADFIX010000635.1 GCA_022566435.1 Planctomycetota bacterium | reverse complement strand
GCCGTCCAGCAGGTCGCGGTTGCGCACCAGCAGCTGCACCAGCCCGACCAGGTCATCGCACTGCCATTCGCCCAGGAGGTAGCTCTCGCCGGCTTCGGCTAGAAAAGTGACGGTTGATTGAAGCGGAATCTCGCACGCTAGGTCATCATCGTTACAGCCGAACGGAAAGAGGTCGCTATTGCCGGGAGGGCAATTGGGCGAGCCGCCCGCGTTCTCGCAGCTTCCGTACACCGCGAACTTCGTGTCCAGCAAGGGCTCACCGCACGACGTCACTTCCACCGCGCCGGTGCACGTTGCCGTCCAACAATACCAGAGGTCGTGATCTATGGTTCCCACCGGATCGAGTGCGAGATCATCGACGCACGCCGGGTGAGACGGCCCATCGAGCATCGCCAGGCTGTTGTCGAATTCGAAAACACCTTCGCCGGAAATGAGCGCGGCGCTATCGCAAAAATCATTGGCCGGCGGACCGGCGAGCGCCGTGCCTGACGTCGTCCCGGACGATTCGCGCGCTTGCCGTTTGAGGTTTTCACGAACGGCCCGACGGGACTCACCCGTGGCGGATGTGCCTGCGGTCGCATGGCCGCGACGGGGACTCAGGCCGGCCAAACCTATTTGCGCATCAATGATCACCCCTTGCCTCGCAGAATCGGCCCGCCCGACTGCCCGGCGTGCGACGTCAGCGGCGAAACTCTTAGCGGCGATTAGGAATCCAACGATCAGCGCTAAACGGAAAACAAGATCACGATTCATCGTGTGACACCCCGTCGGGAAGGACACTCGCATGAAACGCCGTGACGCAACGGATCGATCCCACCGACGCCCAGCGTTGAAGTGAAGAGAATCCGTGCATACGGAGATCGATGCCGCCAACTCAGAACCGAGATTGCGGCAACTCGATCAGGTCGAGAATAGCACTCAACCCCGGCGGAACATCTGAGAACACCTCCCCCTTTACCCAACAGACCGATACTCCCCACCCCTCAAGACCCAGACGTGGGCACTTGGCAGCCTTCGCTACGGTAGACCGCAACTGTTGCTGCTGTCGCCGACCAAAGCAAGCCTTTGATCCAGTATAGGCTGGCTAAAATGCCCGTTCAAACCTTTTCAATGCGCCCGAAAACTAGCGGTCCGATCGTCCATTTGGCGACACCTGTCTCGGCCGCGCCGCGCCGTCGCACGCTCGGTCCGGTATCAAGGTTCTTGATGTGAGAGACATACGAAACGACTTTGCGTTCGATATTATTTGACATGCTCGATAATGTTAAGGAAACATTTCCCTGTCGCCCCATGAACTGCCATGCCGGAAAGTGGCAATGGAAAACGGTCAGTGGGCAAGCAAGAACAATCGGTCACGGCATTTCATTTCCCGGCGGGGCCCCACCTTCTGCGCGTAGAAAGGCACTGTTCGCAGTCGGTTATTCCTTAAAATCGAGTGGTTTTGAGCGTAATTCAGGTCCAGATAATCTGCGGTACGAAACGGCGCCAGTCCGCGAAACAGCTTGATGCGCCACCTTGATGCTGCTACAGTAGTTTGTAGGGGTGAGGGTCGGGGTTGGTACCAGATGGAGGGATGAAGGAAGCAATCGCAATTCCAGTATTTGGAAGAATAGAATCCGTTCTCTGGTGCCAGTAGTTCGTGAGTCTGGCGTTGCCGAGGATCCGACCTCGGCTTGCGCCCAATGATAACAGGGGATTTAGCGTATGCCCTGGCCACGTCCAGTTGCATGCCTGTTCTTGACGTGTTGTGCTCTGGCGGCTTGGCCGAGTGACCCAGCGCGCGCTGCGGAAGTATGGCGCGTGCGGGGCGGCGAGACCACCATGTGGATCCTAGGTAGCGACGTCAGGGCAAGCCGGGCGGACTTCCTTGGGAGCGTCGGCCTGGGCGTGGGGCCCTGGCCCGACGGCAGCCCGATTGTGGTTCCGATCGATCCGCGTAGCGACGTTGTCGTCACGATCGGGAAAACCGGAATCGCGCGGGTGGAAGGGACGCTACTTCACACCGGCGGTCTAATCATGGTAGGGCATAGTGAATCCATCTCGGTTTCGCCGTTGACGATCACCCCCCTTTCGCCCACATCGTTTCAGGAATTTTCGGCCCACGGGATTGAAGAATCGTCGACGCCGGCACTCCACTTCCCCCGCGCCATCGTACAGCTTCATCGGGCGCGGCGGCAACTGGTTATTACTTGTGATTCATTGATGCTTTCGCGCGAGTCGGCGCTGGCACTCGGCAATCCCGGCTTGTCGCAATTTCCGATCGGATTCGTGAAGATTCTGGCTGATGTCGAACTTTTGGCGGATACGGAACCTCACGCTGCCGAAGCGCCTACGAGTGGATCCCCATCGCCGGTGACCGCGGCCGTCGACGGCGTGGGTCCGGACATCATCGTTAGCGAAATACAAAACATGGCGGCCTACGGCAACACGCAGGTTTGCCGCGACAGCGGCGAAGCGTGTGCCATCGATGCGGATTGCAACGCATGCATCGGAACCGGCGGACCGTGCCTGTCGGATTCCGACTGCGGGATTTGCACAACAAGTGGTGTCGCGTGCATGACGAATGACGACTGCATGACATGCAGCGGCAGTGGCATGCCATGCACCCTCGATGAAGATTGCGACGGTGTTGAAATCTGTAGGTCCGTGCAGGATTGCGTTCTGTCTGATGAGACATGCCACGTCACAGGCGACGCCTGCGACTCGCAAATCGCCGCTTTTTCCATCGCCACACGATCGTGCAACAGTGGCGACGAACCCGCCGACTGGATCTCGCATCTGAACAGGCACCCCGTCATTTCGCAGAATCTTTTTCGACTGAAAGAGGGTCGGTTTGAGCAGATCGGCATGTCCTGGTTGAAGCACGGTTTCTTTGCCATGACGGGTACGTTTTGTGGACCCTGCACGCTGCCGCCCAGCTCCGGCGGTACGCAGTTGGGTATCGGTTGCTCGGATCTTTACCACGCCACCCTGAACGGTCAGCAGGGCAACCTGGGCCCTCGCTCGGATGTCAACGCACACACGGGCGCGTTTCCTTACCCGTATGAGGCAGAGGAAGCGGTGCCGATCATGGGCAAGCGACTTCAAGTGCGAACGAGCGACCTGGATCTCGACGACGCCATGTACTTCGCCGAGGGGCATTACGTTGCGGCGGACGATGCATTCGCCGGCAACGGCAACAACAACGCATCCTACCGACATTTTGAACTTTCGCAGGAGCAAAGCGGACGGTTCGTTTTTAGTGAGCCGATCGATCCTGACGCGGTCACTCAGCAAGAGCAGTGCGGTATTCGTGCCTGGCAGGACCAGGATCCGTCCGTGGTCGAAGTCGACGTGCAGATTCCCGGCGAAGGGTTGCTCGTGATCGCCGCGAAAGCGACGGATCTGGGCACGGGAATCTGGCAATACGAGTACGCCATCCAGAATTTGAACTCTGACCGTTCTTGTCGCTCGCTGGAGATACCGCTTCCGTCGGGCGCGGTCATCTCGGAAGTCGGTTTCCACGACATCCCGTACCACAGCGGCGAGACATACGATGGCTCGGATTGGACCGCCACGGTCACGGACAGCATGATCAAATGGTCAACGGCCTCCTTCGACGAAGACCCCAACGCCAATGCCCTTCGCTGGGGTACGCTGTACAACTTCCGCTTCGATGCCGACGCGCCGCCCGACACAACCAGCTCGACCGTAGGGCTGTT
>JADFIX010000634.1:2495-3703 GCA_022566435.1 Planctomycetota bacterium | reverse complement strand
GAGGATGCCTGTCGCGACGATGCCGATCGCAGCGGCCGCAGCAAGCGGTGCGGCGATGCGGAAAAGAACCCGCCGCAGCCTCTCAGATCGCTTCCCCCGAATTCTGTTCATCACCTCGGATTCAAAACGATGTTCATCGAGCGGCGGCGCCTTCGCCCATTTGGCGAGCAGACCCTCGACGCATTCCTGTCGGTCTTCGTCGCCGATCGATTCCACGCGTGCGGTGACAAGTTTCTGGTAGGTCGCCCAATCGATATCGGGACACGGCCGGCCCCATTTCTTCACCAGGCGGTCGACAGCTTCCATTTTCTCGCCCAGCGTACTTACTTCTTGCGTCGCCTCGTCAAGCATGGCCTTCACCGCGACGGGCAACGACTCGTCCAAGGCCCGACTTGCCAGGAACGCGGGGTCGTTCGGATTGTATTTCGAATCACTCATCGACGATTCGCTCACTTCGTAACCAATCGATCAACGTTACAGATAGACCTCCAGAAGGTCTTTCAGTTTTTTTCGAGCCTGGAACACATTCCATTTCACAAGCTCGACACTGCAGTCGAGCACCTCGGCGACCTCCTTTTGCGGCATTCCTTCGACACTGAACAGCACCAGGGCGAGCCTCTGCTTGTCCGGGAGCGTCGCTAGTGCGACGCTTATGGCATCGTGCAGTTCCGCCGGTAAGGAGCCTGCCGAATCGTCCGCCGCGGACGCAAGCTTGGTGCCGGTCGCCGGGCGACGCCCCTCCGCTGGGTCACCCAGGACGTCGTCCAATGACGCGGCCGCCCTGATGCTCCTGGATCGCCTGAAGTTAAGCGACTGGTTGCTCACGATCCGCATCAGCCAAGGGCCAAATCGGGCGGGATCATCGAGTTGGTCTAGGCACCGAAAGGCTCGAACGAAGGCGTCCTGACTTACGTCGCTTGCGTCCTCGATATTGCCCACAAGCCGGTAGGCCACGGAGACTGCTCGGCGCTGATACGATCTAACCAACACGGCGAACGCGTCCGCATCCCCCGCCTGGGCCCGTCGCACTTCCTCTTGTTCCAACGCGATCGATTCGTCCACCACCGTGCCCAGCTTGTTCGAATTCATCTGTTTAGACACGTCGAATCGGTGCCCGTTAGGTAGATACGCCGTCGGCCGTCCGACCCACAATCTACGCGACTCTGCCGGATATGTCCCCTTCACGAGCAAATATTCGGTTATTGGAC
>JADFIX010000634.1:0-2485 GCA_022566435.1 Planctomycetota bacterium | reverse complement strand
ACCGGCAAAGCCCAACCCGTCCCTCCTCCGGCCGCATCAAGCTCATGCCGGCGGCCGTCATTTTGCGTGATCCCGCAAACGTCGTACAGTATCCCGTGATCGTTGCGAAGTCAGGCCTGGCGGCGAGGGTTGGACGGGCGAACCACCTCGTCCGGCGAACCACACGATCAAAAAGATGAAAGTCCTGCACGACATCGACGAGACGCGGCGGGCGATCCGCGATCAGCAGCAGTCCGGACGCACCGTCGGGCTAGTGCCGACGATGGGTGCCCTGCACGAAGGTCACCTCTCGCTGATCAGGACGGCGCGTGCCCAAAGCGACGCCGTCGCGGTGACGATCTTCGTCAATCCGCTGCAATTCGGGCCGAACGAAGACCTCGCGGCATACCCCGAATCGATGGAGGACGACCTTGCGAATTGCGAGGTAGAGGGCGTCTCCGTTGTTTTTGCCCCCTCGGAAAAAACCATGTATCCGGGCGATGCGGTGACAAAAATCCATGTCAGACGCCTGACGGAGGGCCTTTGCGGCGGGCGGCGGCCCGGCCATTTTGACGGCGTGGCGACCGGCGTCGCCAAACTGTTTCAGATCATCCCTGCCGACAAAGCCTTTTTCGGCGAAAAGGACTACCAGCAACTCGTCGTCATCAGGCAGATGGTCCAAGATCTGAACATTCCCATTGAAATCGTGGCCTGTCCGACGGTTCGCGAGCCCGACGGACTGGCCATGTCAAGCCGCAACGCCTTTCTCTCGCCTCATGAACGAAGCCAGGCGGTATTGTTGAGCAAGTAACTCTTCGCAGCGGCGGATCGTGTCAAAACGGGTGAACGGGGCACGTCGTCGCTTGTTGATGAAATCCGCACGATCATCGCAACCGCGGAAACCGCCACCATCGATTATGTGGAGATTGTCGACGCCCGCTCGCTCGAATTGCTCGAACAAATCGATCACCCGGCCCGAATCTGTGTGGCCGTGCACTTTGGCTCCTGCCGGCTCATCGACAACGTCGGCGTAGACGCGCCCGCAACGTCGCGATAGGATTCGCCGAGTGGCCTTGGAAGAACATAGGGGACAGGTTTTCCGGTCCGGCATACCGGCAGGAAAGCGGATCCCACAGGCGCGCTGAATATCGACCGTAACGCAATCGAGTAGGAATCGACGGAATGCACCCGGAATTGTTCACACTGCCGGTCGTCGGCATAAACATCAAAACATACGGTTTTTTCTTGACTGTCGGCTTTCTCGGTGCGGTGTGGCTGGCCATGCGACGCGCCAATCGAGTCAAGGTCGATCCCGATCGCGTCCTGGATATTTCATTCTTGGCGCTGATCTTCGGCGTATCGGGGGCGCGACTCTTCTTTGTGATGCACTACTGGAAGACGGATTTCGCGGGTGCGGAAAATGTTTTCTTTCGAATCATCGATATCCGTCAGGGCGGGCTCGAGTTTCTCGGCGGGTTTCTCGGCGCCGCGATCGCCATCGTGATCTACCTGACCATCACCAAGCAGTCCGCGCGACTCTATTTGGATGTACTGGCGCCGTCACTGGCGTGGGGGCTGGCGTTCGGTCGGCTCGGTTGTTTCTTCAATGGTTGCTGCTTCGGCGGGGTCTGCACGATCGAACCTGACCATACGCCGCGATTCCCCTGGGCTGTCGAATTCCCGTACGGCAGTCCCGCGCATGCCCGCCAATGGGAGGAGCGCATGGTCACGTTGCCGGCGGAACTCATCCACTCGAGTGGTCTGCATAACTATCCGCTTCCGGCCGCCACACTCAACATGCCAATCGAAAAACGGCTGGAACCGAAAGGCGCGGTCGAAGACGCCGAAAACGCGTTGTCCCGAGCTCGGAAAGCCGACGCCGGCGAGAGCAGAATTGCCGAACTCAAGGAGGTTTTGAAAAGGCGTCGGGCCGCGTGGAAGGCTCACGAACGAAAACACGGGCTCGCCGCCCTGACCGCCGCCCAGAATTTCCCATCGCGGCGCCATCCCGAGCGGAAAACCTCCACCTCGGAGTTGGAGGCACTAAGCGCCACAGCGACGTCGCTTCCGGTTCACCCGACACAGCTCTATTCGTCCATGCATGCCCTCATTCTCTCCGGCATGCTTTCCGCCGTATTCTACCAAAGAAAACGACATGGCGTCGTCATTGGGCTGCTATTCGTATGCTATCCAGTCGCCCGCATTCTATTGGAAATGGTCCGCACGGATAATCCGCATGACGCGGCCGGTTTGACCATCTCGCAGTTTGTCAGCTTTTCCATGTTCGTCGGCGGACTGGCCTATTTATTCATCTTGTACAAATACATGCCCGAACGATCGCCCCTTGCCGACGCGGCCCGCACCCGCGAAGAGGAGCCGGAGAAGGGCAAGTAGTTGAACTAGTGCCGTTTCCAAGAAGGTCGTTCGACTTCTTGCTCCCCTCCTTTTCAAAGCCGGGCTCATCCGTGAACCTCAGCCATGATGCAAGCATAGCCCATCCCCCGGC
>JADFIX010000633.1 GCA_022566435.1 Planctomycetota bacterium | reverse complement strand
AACAGCGTCATGGCCCCCGGACTCTCGACGGGCGTCGACAGCCGAGCGTGAACGAACGTCTTCCAGTAATCGGCGTTCATGTAGACCCGATAGACCCGCCGCTTGTCCCGGCTGGCGCGGGCGATGTAATAGCCGTCGCCGACGTGCGGGACCTCCGGCGTCCGCTTGGCCGGCTGCCGGAAGCCGTGCATCCCGGCCCCGCGCCCCAGCGTCGGCCGGTAGATGCCGCGAGCGTCGTTGCCGTCGTTCGATTCGGTGCAGAATGAATACACGAAGTCCAGTTCGTCCCGCTCGCCCTGCCAGCCGGCGTCGATCCAGACCTGGTCCGGCGACCGGCGCGTCTTGCCGTCGGCGTCCATCCATCCCGGCTTGCACATCTGGTCGCGGAACTCGCGCAGCGCCGCCAGGACGCCCCGCTCCAGGCCCAACTCGCGGAACGGGACCTCCAGCCGGGCGTAGTCCACGACGTGAACCCGGAACCCCTCGCCGACCGCCAGGGCGATCCAGTGGCAAATGTATTGACCGATGTCGACGAACACCGTGAAGTGTTGCGTCCCGACCGGCAGCACGCCCCGCGGCGTGGCGGCCTCCGCCGATCTACCGATGGGCTTTCTTCAAGAACGGGGCCATCTGTTCGGCATCACCGATCCCGCACGAGAGCTGGTGTGGCAACGCGCCTTCCTGGACCGCCACGGCGGTCTGCACACGACGTACGAACAAGTGTTCCACGGCGTGCCCGTCTTTGCCGGGGTGATCAAAATCCACCAGAATTCGGATTCCGCTGTGGTGGCGGCGAACGGCGACTTTTTCCCAATTCACCCTGGACTCGATACCACGCCGGTCCTCGCGCCCGACGAAGCCGTGACGATTGCGATCGACGCCGTCGATTGCGGTGACATGGTCGTGGAAAAGGCGGACCTGGTGATTGTCGATCCGGGCTGGTACGGCGATCCGCCGATCGGGGCGCACCTTGCGTACTACGTGATCTTGCAAGGCGCGGAGACGATCATACGCGAGGCATTCTTTGTCGATGCGAATCGCGGGCGGATTCTCGATCGATGGAGCCTGCTCGAAGACGCGAGGTTTCGCGCGTCCTACGACGGCGACCAAAACATCAGCCTACCCGGTACCCATCCGAGATTCGAGGGCGATCCGCCGGTCATCTTGCCCTTAGAACAGAATTACGCCTACGATTGGGCTGGCGACGTGTACCTCTATTTCTACAACGCTTTTGGATACGACAGCATCGACGGCGAAGGTATGGACATCATCTTGACGGTGCATCACTGGCAACCCGACTTATGTCCGAATGCGTTTTGGAACGGCCGCCAGTCGGTTTTTTGCGCCAACACCGTGACGGATGACGTGTTGGCCCACGAAATCGGCCATGGCATCACCAATTACACGGCGGATCTGGTCTACCAGAATCAGAGTGGTCAATTGAATGAGTCCTTTTCCGACGTGTGGGGCGAAATGGTAGACCTTTTCAATGGCGACGCATCACTCTTCGGCTTCATCGGCGGGCCCCATCTTTGGCCCACATCGCCTTCTAGTTCGGTAGACACCGACGAACCGAATGGGAAGCGAGACCGCTGTGTCGGCACCGGCCCAGGGGACGACCGCAGTATTCGTTGGCTCATTGGGGAGGACGCGACGGCTTTCGGCGGTGCCATCCGCGACATGTGGAGACCGGACTGCTTTCTTGACCCGCCCAATGCGACTCACAGTTTATATTGGCAGACCTGTGGGGCCACCGACAATGGCGGCGTGCATTCCGGAAGCGGCGTGCCCAACCACGCCTTTGCCATGTTGGTTGACGGCAAGGACTTTGGCGGATTTTCGATCACCGCCATCGGCCCCATCAAGACCGGCGCCATTTGGTTCCGTGCGTTATCCGTCTATCTTACGCCCGCTTCCGATTTCCTTGACGCCTATTGGGCGCTGAATCAGTCCGCCAGAGATCTCGTGGGCACCTTCCCGCTCGACCCCCGCACGGGGGAGGTCATACCGGGTTTTCAAATCACGCAGGACGATGCGGCGCAAGTCGACAAGGCCCTTCGTGCGGTCGACATGGATGTCGAGGGTTTGTGCGGTGCCACGATCGACGTACTCGACCCGAATCCCCCCGACCTGTGCGATCCGCGGCAGACGATCTACGGCATTAATTTCGATCTCGGCGCGCCGGGGTGGACGGTGTTTAATAGTTCGCCCCGCACGGAATATGACTGGGAACTGATCGGGGACTTGCCGTTCGACCGTCAGGGAACGGCTTTTTTCTGCGCCGATCTCGATTCCACGTGCTTCGGGATCGACGAGTCCGGCACGCACACGCTTATGAGTCCGGCCATTTCCCTCCCCTCGCGGCTCGATCGGTCTACGCTTCAGTTTACGCATTATATGTCCAGTGAGGCCGGCTGGGACGGCGGAATCCTGCGGATCAGCGTCAACAACGGCCCCTTCCTTTTGGTGCCGCCCGCGGTGATTTCGTTTAACGCGTACAACAGGACGCTCGTTTCTGCAGCGGCAAACAACTCGAACCCGCTTGCCGGGCTACCGGCATGGAGTGGTTCCGGCGGACAGTGGGGCACGACAGTCGTCGACCTGGCGACCCTCGTGTCGCCGGGCGACACGATGCAATTCCAATTCCGGTTCGGCAAGGACCGATGCACGGGCGTCGACGGTTGGTACGTGGACGATCTCATCATCAGCACTTGCATTTGCCAAAACGACGCCCATTGCACGGACGGCGAGTTCTGCAACGGCGAGGAAACATGCGTCGACGGCTTCTGTGAATCCGGCCCCGGCCCGTGTCCTTTCGGATTTTGCGACGAAAAAGAAGACTTTTGCGATCTGATCCTATTCTTCGATGATTTTGAGCCGGGTAGCTCGCACGAATGGGAGCTTGACGGACCGGATGACACCGCGACGGACGGGCCGTGGTTCATCGGTGATCCGAATGGGACGATCAACAACGAAGAGCAAGCCCAGCCCGATAGCGCCTACCAAGGTCTTTTCTGTGCATTTACGACACTGAACGAAAGCGCGGGAAGCGGCGATGTGGATGGAGGGGCTGTCTATCTCACTTCGCCGGCGATCGACCTGACCGGTGCCCCCGGGGCGGAGCTTTCCTATGTGCGGTGGTTCTACAATCGCAGTATCGGTGCCGAATCCGATGATTGGTTCATGGTGGATGCCTCCGACGACGATGGTGCCACTTGGACGAATCTCGAAACGATCCGCTATGACGATCCACTTGCCAACATGTGGACGCCGCGCACCGTTCGACTCGACGCCGCGATCGATATGGTTGGCGCAGTCAGGATTCGGTTCGCGGCGAGCGACGGATCGGGCCGCAATAACATCATTGAGGCCGCCGTGGACAACGTGCAAGTTCTGGTGGTCGGCGACTGCGAGTCCGACGCGGACTGCGACGACGAGGATGATTGTACGATCGACACTTGTTCGGCGATCACCTGTCACCACGAACCGATCACCTGCCTTACGATCACGGGCGTATTTCCGCCTAATGGATCGATCGACGCGCGGCAGCCACATGACGTCAATGATGCGACGCAGGTCGCGGGCTGGAGCGAGGTCATTATCATCTACCAAGGTGCAGGTGGCGGCCTGAATCCCGGCGATTTCACGGTCACGGAAGTCGGCGGTGACGGTGTCGCACCTGTTGTGGCGGCGGTGACGCCGTTCGGACC
>JADFIX010000632.1:1924-3724 GCA_022566435.1 Planctomycetota bacterium | reverse complement strand
GTGACATTGTGGTTGAGCACCTGGGTCGCGAGCGTGACCCGCTGGCTCGACACGACGGGAAGGCCGTAGCCGTCGGGCAGCCGCGCGGAGAGCTGGCCCTGGGCCAGCGTGAAGAGGCGGCCCGCCGTCAACTCGAGGTCGCTCAGGACGTTCTCGTGGTAGAGGTCCCGCTCGACGTTGAGGTTGCTGTGGCACATGAACTCATCGGACAGGACCGTCACTCCGTCCGGGGCCACCATCACGGCCTCGAAGGCGGTGACCCACAGCAGCTCGGGCTCGGGGGCCAGCTTGTCGGCGGCCAGGTGAAAGGCCACGCTGCTCTGGGGCCCCCTCATCGACCCGTAGAGGCGGTCGATTGAGTAGACGGGCGAGAGCACCTCCTTGCGGTAGAGCGGCGCGCCGTTGCGCTCGCCCACGATGCGTGGCGTGAAGACCGCCACACCGCGACTCTGTCCCCTTCCCGCAGGAGGGCGCGCTGCGCTGGCGCGTATTGCGGAGGCCTTGATTTCGCTGGTCCCCATCGCCGTGCGGTTCGATGTCACGATACTCGTGGAAAACGGCGGCGACTTCCCCGGAAGTGAGGCGCTCTGGTTTATCATGGATGCGGTCGGGCATCCGGCCGTGCGCTGCTGTTGGAATCAATGTCACGCCATGACCCTACGTGAGCGACCGACCATCTCTATACCGCGGCTGGGCCGCAAAATCGGCCTGGTTCATCTGTGCGACGCGGAATTCGACGACCAGGGAGTGCTGCGTGACTATAAGCTGCCGGGGGAGGGAAACGTGGAGGTCGCCAAGCAGATCGAGCTGCTCAAGGGATTGGCGTACGATGGCTATGTGGTTTTTGAATGGCCCAAGCTTTGGGTCGAATCGTTGCCGGGCGCCGACACCGTGCTCCCGAGCGTCGCACGGTTCCTACGCGAGTGCGTTGATGCCAAGCAGGCGGTGTTGACCGCATACAAGAGTGATAAGAACAAACCCCGGATGCCCGGTCGCCACTCGACGGCGAACGAAGTGTAGGGGGGCACAGGCGCAGGACCACCGCGCAATGCGGGCCAGCCAGAGGCTCGGGCGAACAACAATGTCTCAGGCCGGTCCATACCATCGAAACTTCGCAATTGTATCACGTGTTGGTGGACCGTTTCTTGCTGAACACCAACCGGCTGGTGGATGGCTTTCCCGATGACCCTTTCCCTGCCCCGGATCGCCGCGTGTATTCTTGCCGTACTACTCGCAAACGGCGTAGTGATCATGGTCGCCCTTCGTTTCGAGTATGGCACTACTTTCGCTGTTCACGCTGCCGCGTGCGCGTCGTCATTACTTGTATTATTGTTGGCCATCGGTGAGTCGAGCCGAATTTTGGTGATCGAAAGGGGACGGTCGCACCGCAGACGGCGCGGGCGTCTTGCCGCCTGGCTACGTCTGACAGCGGTCTTGTTCGGCGCCGCGACCGCGACGGTTCTTGCCGTGCGGTTGAGCATTCGTTTGACATACGCGGCCCTAGACACGGTGAATGTTCGTCCATCAGAAGGCATGCAGGTGTTCGGGTTCGATGCCGGTGGGCTTTGGTGTTTGGGGTTCTTGTTCGTCGGGGTGTCACTCTTCCACTCGCTGACGCGTGACCGGCAACTCATGACATGCCTCTACCTCATCGCGGCGACGGCGGAGGGCTTCTTGTAGTAGTACCCAATGAGCCAATACGAGGCGAATCCCACGCCTTCCCAGCCCAGGTAGAGCATGACGAGGTTGTCGCCGAGAACCAGCGCGGTCATGGCGAAGAGGAACACACTGATCCCCGCA
>JADFIX010000632.1:0-1914 GCA_022566435.1 Planctomycetota bacterium | reverse complement strand
CGCATGCGTTGCAAGCGACGATGGCACTATTTGTTTGCGGGGCCGGCGTCGTCGCGAATATCCGCAAAAGACGAAGCTTGACGCGGTCGGATTCAGCGGCGCACGACGAATTATTGATGCCGCCCGGATTGCGCATTGTGTGTGGTGTGCAAGCCTTGTTCGTCCTGATCCTCGTGTGTTATCACGCGGCGGTGCCGCTACCGCTCCCATATGGCGGTATTCCTGCGTTAGCCATCAACGGCGCCATATCGGCGATTTGCGGCAGCGTCGGGTGTATTCTCTTATCACGATCGCTTTGGAGTCTGTATCTCGTGGATGTCGCTCTCGGTCTGCTGGCCATGGCGCTTGCCTGTGCGGTCATGTCGGTCGTGCCTCATTGGCCTGTCACGATGGCCGAGCGGTATCCGGCAGCCCTGAACGCCCAGATGATCGGACTTGCGCTCGCCGTGGGCGTATTCACGTGGCTCGTTGATTTGGGGAATCGGCGGCATCGGGAAGGCCTGACGACTTCTTGGGTCTTACAAGCGAATTCGGTCTGTCGGCGGTTCGCATTCCTGAGCGGCGCACTGGCGTTAACGTTGGGCGGATTGATGGCTGTTTGGCCGCGATTGCGGTTTGTCGCAATACCGGACGACTCGATCGGTCGGGTCACGGCCGGGTTCGGAGCGTACTTGTTTCTTTTTCTGACGATGTTGGTGAGCTCGCGGCGTTTGAAGAGGCTGACTCTTCACATTCTAACATTGCTGGTGCTGGCGTGCGCCGTGGGATTCATGATGATACGGATGTATCCGTATTCTCCTGCGTTCGAATAGCGTGGTGACGGACGGTGCGATCGGTTCCATCCGAGTGAATCGCTTCGAGTGGCCGGCCGCGCAGGATTGAGTTCCGTCGTTCGGTGTGAACAAGCGGGCGGAAGATTTCACAGCGTTTTCGGACGCATTTTGAGTCATTTCCGGAGTCATTGTAGATGCGCGCTGTGGTGCAGAGAGTGAGCGAGGGCCTGGTTCGAATCGATGGCGCCCTACACGGGCGGATCGAAGACGGCTTGTTGGTGTACTTGGGCGTGGGGCGTGGCGACGGCGACACCGACGTGCGGTATCTGGCGGAAAAAGTGCGCCATCTTCGCGTATTCCAAGACGACGGGGGGCACATGAACCTCGACGTCAAGCAAGTCGGAGGGAGCGTGCTGGTGATCAGTGCGTTTACCGTGCAGGCGGACGCCCGCCGAGGGCGGCGACCTTCATTCGAAGACGCGGAACAACCGGACCGCGCCGCCGTCCTCTACGAGATGTTCTGCGACGAACTCCTTGGGCTGGGCGTGCGGGTCGAGAAGGGTGTCTTCGGTGCGATGATGGACGTCGTATCGACAAACGCCGGCCCCGTCTGCGTGCTCCTCGAATCGCGCCGGGCGTTCTGAGCCGTGAGAATTTAACGACAACGGGTGGATCCGGCAGATCGTCCTCTTGCCCGCACTTGCCGCGTGCAAATTCATGTCGCTATTTCTCAACCCGTGTGGCCGGCGGGCGTCGATGTCTTAGTAGTCCTGAGCCATGGCGGCTCACGCGCCCTTTCAGGGCTCCTACGTGATTGCGTTCCGGTTCCCAGGGCGTTGCCCTGGGCTTTCATGCTGCTGCCCCGTTGGGGCGAACAACGATCGCACACGAACAACAGGGGCGCCCGAAGAGGAAGCCGGAAGCCCTCCGTCCCTTCCGCTCGACTGACAACTGATCACTGACAACTTCTTTCCCCCTGGTTCAGCCCGCCCCGCCTATGCACGTTGCAATCGGCTATGGATCGCACTACTCACTCGGCATATTACTCAGGCTTTCGTTGGAGCCGACGAGGATCAGCACGTCGGCCGGAAGAATTGTCGTATCGGCCGTCGGGACGGTGACCGTCCGCTTGCTGACCGCG
>JADFIX010000631.1 GCA_022566435.1 Planctomycetota bacterium | reverse complement strand
TCTTCCTTCCCAGTGACCCTCCTTACGTTGAGGTAGGCCGGATCACGGGTATGAAAGCAGACGAACCTATCCTTGGGGCCGATCCCCATTTCCGCGAGCAGCTTGTTCCCGCGTTCTTCTTCTTTCTCGGTGAAGCCCAGCACCGTTCGTTCGACGTTCACCTGCAAGGCGTTGTATTGTTTCGGCAGGTGGCCCTCCTCGAATTCCGCATCCAGTGTCGACCCGATCACCTGCGTGACTCGTCCCACGTTGCCGCCGAACTTTCCGTTTCCGCCCCATGAGATTCGTTCCTTTCTCCACGCCGCCGCCTACCGTACCGGCGATTGACCCGCGGATGCACGCAACCGATACTGGGAGAAACGCGATTCCGCCTCGACTGCCAACCGTTCCCGTAATTTCAAAGGTCCCCCGAATGCCAAAACGCATCCAGCAACCGCCCCCCTCGCATTTACTAGGCCATTTACTACACAGAATTGCTACACTGATACTTATCACGCTCGCCGTAAATTTGTCAATACACCGTGAAAACAAGGCGTATTGCAGTGTACCAAATATCGTACTCATCCTTGCCGACGACTTGGGCTACGGCGATCTGGGGTGTTATGGCCAGAAGAACATTAAGACGCCGAATCTCGACAAACTTGCGTTGGGAGGTATTCGTCTAAAAGCCTGTTATTCGGCCGCACCGGTTTGTTCGCCATCACGGGTCGGGTTGCTAACCGGGCGCAGTCCCAACCGAGCCGGCGTTTACGATTGGATTCCCGCGGCTCGCGGTGCACGTCCGGATGCGCGCGATCAAGTCCACATGCGGCGCAAGGAAATAACGATCCCACGGTTGCTTAAGAAAGCGGGTTATGCCACTTGCCTCTCGGGAAAATGGCATTGCAACAGCTACTTCAATTCGGCCAAGCAACCGCAACCGGGTGACGCTGGTTTCGACCATTGGTTTGCGACGCAGAATAACGCGGCGCCGTCGCACGAAAACCCGGTCAACTTTGTTCGAAATGGCAAGTCCGTCGGACCGCTGAAAGGTTACAGTTGCCAACTAGTGGTCGACGAGGCAATTAACTGGCTGGACGGACTGAACAAAAGCGCACCGAAGCAACCATTTTTCTTGTTCTGCGCATTTCACGAACCGCATGAGCCGGTGGCTTCACCACCCGAGTTGGTCGCCAAGTACAAATCCGTCGCGCGCAACGAAGACGAGGCGCAATATTTTGCCAACGTCGAGAATGTAGATCGAGCCACAGGCCGTTTGCTCGCGGCCCTCGATCGTCTCGGCAAGAGAGAAAACACGTTGGTCATCTTCACGTCGGATAACGGCCCGGAGACATTGAAGCGTTATCGCGGAGCCCGGCGTTCCTACGGCACGCCAAAACCGTTGCGCGGGATGAAACTCTGGACGACTGAGGCCGGATTTCGTGTCGCAGGCATCATCAGTTGGCCGGGACGGATTAAGTCACCGACCGTGTCGGACGAGCCGGTCTGGTCTCTCGACTTTCTTCCCACATTCTGCCAACTAGCGGGAGTCAAGTTGCCGGAGGGAGTCAAGTTGGACGGCACAGATTTCTCTCCCATTCTCGAAGGAAAGACGGTCGAGCGCAACTCGCCGTTGTTCTGGTGCTACTTCAACGCGCTGAACGAACATCGCGTCGCCATGCGCGACGGGCCCTGGAAGTTGCTTGCCAAGATTGACCAGGGGAAATTCCGCAAACTTCAAAACGTCAATGATCGCAACATCCAATCCGTTCGCGCCGCGAAGCTCACGGACTTTGCACTCTATCGGGTTACGGAAGACATTGGCGAGAGCACGGATGTCATCGAGAAACACGTGGAGCAAGCCGTCGTGCTCAAAAAGAAGCTAGAGAAAATCTACAAAGATCTCGCCCACACGTCGCATCATTGGACAACGCCCAACAGCAAACCTTAACGCTAGGTCGTACGATTCGCACATTCGCGCTGCCCCGTCAAATAGTGACCCAAGGAATCACTCAAGATCAAGTTCGGTATCTTCGGGAGGGCGAGGCTCCCGCCGAGCCGAGAAGCGTCCAGAAGCCGTCGGCTCAGCGGGAGCTTCGCCCTCCCGGCCGTTTGTTTCAAACGAAGAAATATTCTTGGGTCATCCCTCTGCACAATTCTCGGAGAACGCCATGCCGATCCGTTTTATGTCGCTGCTGCTCGCCGCTTTGTCTTGCAGCCTCTCGCAGGCCGAGGAATTGCGTCCAGTCCGAATTGCAAAACCGGTGAATGGCCACATCCATCCGGCGGCATGCGTTACCAACCGAGGGACGATTGTCGTCACCTACGGGCGCATCAATCACCGCGACTTGCGGATCACGCGTTCGATCGATGGCGGAAAAACCTGGAGCGAGCCCAAAGCTTTCGTGCACACGGTGAAAAAAACATACTATCCAGGCTCACTCACCACGCTGAAGAACGGGAAAATCGCTCACGCTTGGAATCGTTGGAGCAGCGACGACAACCAGAAGGAACCTCGCAGCGTCTTGCTCTCACTCTCCAATGACGATGGTCTGACTTGGAGCGAGCCGAGGCCGCTTCCCCGAGATCCGAAAGTGCGGAGCATCATTCGCCATCCGTTCGTCGAGCTGGCGGCCGACCAATGGTTGATCTCGCTCAGCGATAAGACCTTCGTCTATAACCCCGAAACGAAGTCCAGCAAACCATTCGGCGATGGTCGTGTCCACGGCTTGATTCCAATGGTCCGCACACCGAAAGGGACTTTCATCAGCGGCCAGGGGTTGCGCTCGACGGACGATGGAAAAACGTGGACGGAGATCAAAGGATTTCCCGATCTCAAATCGCAAGGCTGGCGTCACGAAATGGTTGGTCTGTCGAATGGCTGGCTGCTCGCGTCGGAGATTCTCGGTTCCGGGTTTGGCGGCGAGCGAATTCGCTACAGAATTTCACACGATGACGGCGTCACGTGGGATCATGTTTTCGAATACTACAATCCAGGCCGCGCCATCAACGGCCGAGCCTGCCCGCGCACTGTGCAACTCGATGACAAAACGATCGGCGTCGTTTTTTATGATATCGATGCCAAACAGGAGGGTGGTCCCGGCCTGTTCTTTCTCCGCATTCCACTTGCCAAACTTGAACCCTAGCGTAGCGTCAAACCATGCTCATAGGAGCAGGGTAGGCTGGGTCGCGACCCAGCCTACGACTACTAAGCCACTACTCAACAACTCGGAGCAACACAATGAAGTACAACAGCGTTTTCTTCCTATGCGCCGCCATGACAATCGTGTGTGGAGTCCAGCGTGTGCCGGCGGCCGAGCCATTTCAGTTTCGTGATCTGTTCAACGGCAAGGACCTGTCGGGTTGGGTCGATGTCAACACGGCCAAAGACACCTGGACCGTCCGCGATGGTTTGCTCGTCTGCAGCGGACACCCGATCGGAGTCATGCGCTCGGAAAAGCAATACGAGAACTTTATTCTGCACATCGAATGGCGGCACATGGAGGCGGGCGGGAATTCCGGCGTGTTTGCCTGGAGCGAAGGGACCGTTCCCAAGGGCCGGCGGCTGCCCAAGGGCCTGGAAGTGCAGATGCTGGAACTCGACTGGGTCAAGCTGCACAAGCGGAAAGACGGCACGCTGCCGCCGATTGCCTATGTGCATGGAGAACTTTTCGGCGCAAATGGCCTGAAGATCATCCCGGACAATCCGCGGGGCAGCCGGCAATTCCAATCGAATGGCTGCAACGCGTTT
>JADFIX010000630.1 GCA_022566435.1 Planctomycetota bacterium | reverse complement strand
CTATACAGGGACGTGATCGGGCCTCTTGCCATCTCTCGAACCCCCTCCGGAGAATCGACCACTTCAAGTTGATCTGGGGTGGGCTCGGCTGGGAGGTTCACGGCCCACGAGATCGGCCACCCGCTCGATCCCCAGGGCACGAAGATCTGCGCTGATGCTGGGGCCGACGCCGGGAATCTCTTGCAGGGGGTCTACCATTACGGGCGCCGGGTCCAGATGAGCACCACGCCGCACGGAAACGTCCCGTCGGGGTCGACGAGGTTCCGATACTCGATGGGGGCGCCCAACCCCTGGTAGACCTCCAATCCCTCGATGTCTTCGGGGCGGAGCAGGTCGAAATCCCAATCGAACATGGGTACACCGTCCAGGTACGGTCGCAGATGACATGAACCACCGTCTCCGATGTCGATCCGACGCCTGCTTACCACCTCCGTGGTAGGCCGTCCGCTCTTTAGAGTCACCCCCACAGTCACACCCGGAACGCGTAAAAGAAGGTCGGAGGCCACCTTGGGGTCGATGAGTTCGACGTCGCCGGCGGCATCCACCCGACCTCTCACCTCGCCAGGAAGGAGATTGATTGATCGTTCCGAACGAACAATGCCAATTACGTCATGCGCGGTCCGAGTTGCAAAAAAACGCAAAAGGGCATTCCCCAGCATTCCACTGGCACCGAGGACCAAAATCTTATGGGATGACATATCGGGCGCCTACATTAATCTTGATGTCGCCGCATTTGCACGAGGTGATTGCGAATTTCTAGCATCATTTCACGGTTTTATCGGTAGTCTGCAGGACAGCTTCGATAAACTGTGCCGGTGAGCGCATGTCAATCCTGGCTGAACGGCCATGGAGGTGGCGCCGCACTGCGCGGGCGATCGAGCGCTCGGAGTGAGGATCGAAAGTCTCCACTGGATCGCAGACGTCGCGCACATAGTCCAGTTCGGGCGCCAGAATGGGCAGCCCGGCTGCTGCCGCCTCGATCAGCGGGATGCCGAAGGATTCGGCAAAACTGGGGAAAAGCAGCGCACCGGCCTGATGGTAGGTCTTCAACAGCTCGCCATGGGCCATCTGCCCGAGATCTTCGATCCGCAAACCGTGGCGCTGGACCATGACGGAAAGCTCTGCCCGCAAGGCTGTGTCGCGCTCAGGATGCAAGGTCAGTGCGAGTCTCGGGAACTCGCCCTGTTCGGCTAGCAGGCGCCATGCCTGGAACAATCGCCTGTGATTCTTGTGGGGCGGCCCGTCGCTCACATAAATGAAGTCCCATCGGCGGCCTTGGGGGGCGAGCGCTGCGGCGCAGACCGCCTGTAACTTCTCCAAGTCGAGAAATGGCTCAACCAGCACTTCGGGCGCGCCCGGACCATACCATCGGAGCAATGCTTCGCGCATCGTCGGCGTCTGCACGACATACCTTGCTACCCTGCGCTTGCCCAGGTGGGCGATTGCGCGTTCTACAAAACAACGCAGTCTAAGCCGCAGACCGAGAAAGGCGGGCGGGATCAGGCCGACCAGATTGGCGTTCTGGACAAAGCAGTGCACCGTCCCCGGCGACGGTAGAAGCGGCGGCAGATTGTGGAGGCACAATACCACGTGTTCGGCAGTCGCAAGCCTTGCCACGGCAATCTCTGCGTGCAGACGCCCAAGCAACGAGGCCTCGCACCAGACAACCGCAACGGTGTCTGGGAGCCCTTGGAATTGATCGCGCGCGCGCGCATCGAGGAAGGCCTTGACATTCCTTCCGCGCCAGTCGGCATCAAGCAGGGCGCGCAGGAGCACTAGCCCGCCTCCGCTTCCGACATTGGGCGCAAAAAGTACGACTGGCCTAATCACCGAGGCGGGCCCGGGTAAAGGTCAACCGAATCTACAAGACGGTGCTTGCCGGGCGTCATTGAGACTGACTGTGGCACGTTATGGATTACCTGGATCGATTTGCCTGAACTGAGGAGGAAAATTCGGCAGAAGGCGACTAGCTTTACCTGTGCAGCGATCCTGCAACGGTGTCAAAGTATAAGCCGATGCTCTCTGCGTAATTCTTATAACAACTCGATGCTTTGGCAACGGTTTGCAGTCTCGTGAAATACTTACGACCATTTGCGGTAGTAGGTAGCATTATCCGCCGAATAAGGTAGGCGATCCGCTCGGTTCGAATGCGCAGTTTTTGCCAAATTAGACTCTTCTCCAGCTCTTCGCCGTGAATATTCTTTGTTTCCGCAATCGCTGCATTGATTTCGGCATGAAATTCGGGGTGGCGCACCGCGCAAAGAGCGATGAGCCGGCCATAATTGAACGCATCGGCGCGTTCAGGTGCACTCTTGGCCAGCGCGGACAGTCCCGCGTGCGCCCAGACTGTTTCAACCGCAAAGAATTTCGGCACGCCAGCCGCCCACCCCTGGTTTTCGAATGAATTGGTCTGGCTTTCGGAGGACAGTTCGCCTTTGTGCTTGTTGAGGGCGCTTCGACCGGAATTGCTGTTACCGGAAACACCGGCGATAGAGAGCGGCAGATCGGTCTCAACGTAGTGATCGAGAAGGCAGGCAAGGCTGACCGCACCCGACATGTCTGGACTCGAGCCATGGAAGTAAGCGCCGGTTTGATCGCGCACGGCGTCAAGGACGTCTCGCCGTACAAGCCCGTGGTAACAACGCGGCATCCCGTCCGTGGCTTGTAGCGCGCGAGCCAGCGCTGCTTCGAGATCGTCCTTGGCTGAACGCCAGCGTATGCCGCCCGTAGTGCGCGGAACATACAGACGGCCTGCATGGCCCGCCCCTGCTAGGCCGTAAACTCATAAACTGACTTGCGGGAAGTGTCGTGGGTTGATTCAAGGCTTCAGGAAGGAGCTTTGGATGAAACGGCGACGCTACGAACTGACGGACAGGGAATGGTCGATTATCGAGCCGCTTCTGCCAAACAAGCCGCGCGGCGTTCCCCGCGTTGATGACCGGCGCGTGCTGAACGGCATTCTCTGGCGGTTCCGAACAGGCTCGCCATGGGCCGAGATACCCGAGCGCTACGGCCCCTCGACGACTTGCTACAACCGGTTCGTCCGCTGGCGCAAAGCTGGGGTGTGGGACCGGCTTCTGGCAGCGGTTTCCGCAGCTTTCGAAGGCGAAATCGTGATGATCGATTCTACCTGTGTCCGCGTCCACCAGCATGGTGCGACGGGTAAAAAGGGGGAGCCAATGATCGCGGCATGGGACGTTCCCGAGGCGGCCTCACAAGCAAGATCCATGCCCTCGTTGACGCTGATGGTCGTCCCGTCGCGCTACGCCTGACGGGCGGTCAGGTTCACGACAGCCGGGAGGCCGAAGCACTGCTTGATGCGATGCCCGAGGGTGCCACGCTGCTTGCCGATAAGGGCTACGACAGCAACGCCATCCGAGAAGCCGCTGCCAGCAAGAATGCCTGGGCCAACATCCCGTCGCGCTCCAACCGCAAGCAGCGCTTTGCATTCTCGGGCTGGCTCTATCGGCAACGCAATCTCGTCGAACGCTTCTTCAACCGCATCAAACACTTCCGAGGCATCGCAACTCGCTACGACAAGTGCCCCGAGAACTATCTCGCCGCCATCAAACTCGTCTGCACTCGTATCTGGTGCGCCGCGTAATGAGTCTACGGCCTAGTGAAGGATCGCTGTCATTGCCTGACCACAAACCCGGCATCCTGCGAGGCCAGTTCGACAGCAAAGCCAAGACCTGCCTGCGAGGTTGCATGTATCCGGTAAAGTGTCTCGCCTTT
>JADFIX010000629.1 GCA_022566435.1 Planctomycetota bacterium | reverse complement strand
ATTCAAATAGGTGGCATTATCCTGATCCGCATAAGATGCCAAAATAACTGGACTCGTGGACGCAACCAATTGAAAAGACAACGATTCTGGCGTATTGTTCAGAAGACTCGATGCGTGTTATCCGGACAGAAACTCGAAGACCCGTGCTCTTACACGGATCCATCTAAACATTGTTAGGTTTCAGCGGAAGATCTTATCGGTGCTTGCTCCGAATCAATTTCAGGTTAACGAAGCTTGGATCGCGTTCAAGCTAAATGACGCTCCGATTTCCATACAGGAAGATGGCGACTTTAACGTTCTGGCTCTAATGGATGCAGCGAGTTGCTTCATTCTAGGCACAGAGTTAGTGCCCGCAGATTCGACAGAACCATCTCAATTGGAGTCCATGCGATTGCTGAAGGGTGGGCAATCTCATAAAGACCAATTGCCGAAAAAACTCTTAATTCCAAACAAGCAAGCTGCAGATATACTGACAAGAGAAGCCGAGCGGATCGGCATCGCGGAAGAAGGAGCGCTCGTCATCGCGGAGAGTGAGGCCCGAGAGGCCGAAGATCGCCGAGCCGGCGACGGGGCTAAATCAATTCGACCACGAGCACGAGGCAGGTCGCCGTATGGGCTCGGAGGGTCCGCCGACCTACGTTCCCAAGATCGAGATGCGAGAAATCTTCCACCAGATGATCGCGGACGAGCTGCGAAACGGCCGACTCACACGGGAAAGGCGCAAGCGCGTAATCCGTTATGCGGCACAACTCGGACTCAGCGCGGTCGAAGCGGGAAGATTGATCACGACCTGCCGCGAGCAGGTTCTCGAGAGCGCCGATCCCGTCGAGCGCGGTTATGCGCTCAAGCTGGTCGAACCGGCACCCGAACGAATCCCCGTCGCATTCAAACTGGCGGCGGTCGTGGTCCTCGCCATTGTCGCGGACCTATTATGGATCGGGTGGCCTTGGTAGGGCACGGACGAATCGGGCGCCCAGCGATCAACCGCCAGTTCGCTCAAAATCCCGGTTGCCATAGATACATGAATCGCGGCGTGCCCAGGTTCGCCCAATCGGAAAGATCGAGTTTGAGCAGGTTCACGTCAACGCCGGCGTGACGCGGTGCAGAAGCGTAATAGTTCGGCTTATGGTCCGCAGGTCGGTGATACGTCACCAAGCGAATCTTCTCGGCGCCGATTCGCGTTTTCAACTGCCGGATCGTATCGCGCAGGGTGCGAATGTCATCGATCAGGCCCACTGCCTTCGCTTGCGATGCGGTGTAAACCCGTCCGTCAGCCAATTTGCGCACTTGCGCCTCATTCAGATTGGGCCGGCCCGCTGCGACGACTTTGACGAACCGCTCGTACATGTCGTTGACGATGTCTTGGAATAGGGCGCGCTCCACCGGCAGCATTTGACGGAAGGGCGATCCGGCGTCTTTCATCGCCCCGGAAGTGATCGCTTCGCTCTTCACGCCGATCTTCGACATGGTATTGCTGACGTCGAAGAGTTGCATGATCACGCCGATGCTGCCGGTGACCGTCGACGGCTGGGCCACGATTTCGTCGCAAGCGCAAGCGATGTAGTAGCCGCCACTCGCGGCAACGTCCATCATCAAGGCGACGACCGGCTTGCCCGTTTTTTTCTTGAAATATCTGACCTCGTCATACATCAACTCGCTGGCCACCACGCTGCCGCCCGGCGAGTTGATCCGCAGGATGACCGCCTTGACCGCGGCGTCGCGTCGCGCCTTGTCAAGCTGTTCCAACAGCAGGCTGACGGGGTGCTCACCCCGGCTGAAGAATTGAGACCGCTCGGAATTCATCAGGACGCCGCTGACATCGATCAGGACGATCTTTTGCCCGCCGAACAGCGTTTCCTTTTGAAGGACGGTCTCGACCAGATTCCGGCTGCTGGTCACGGGTGTGATAAGAAAGCTCGGTGCGTTGCAGCCCACAGATGCGAAGGTAGGCGCAATCAGCAAGAGCAACGATCGAAGAAACCATGTCGCGTTCGTGCGCTCGGTTCGATTACAAATGCACACGTGGGCACACTCCCTTAAATGAGGTCTTCATCTTATGCGGATTCTTCGAGCGCATTGCACCGCGCAGGCCCGAGGAACGCTTATCGTTTTCCATGTTAGTTCCAGATGCGCGGATCGGCCAGTACAGCGCGCCGATGACCAAAGGCTGGTCCAGGCGACCAAGTCAACGCGGAGACATGCCTGGGGCTCGCTGAATGAGCCCCAAAGATCGAATTCCACATCCGTGGTGTACCTCGATGCCAGGCCTTTCGCGGGAAATATCGGGTTTCGCCGCGGTCTTAATACTACAGCGCAAAGTCGTCTTGAAGTCGTACCGCAGGCATCTTGCCGGCACTGTAATGACGGCTCGTGCAGGCTAGAAGCCTGCGGTACGAGTGACCTTGCGCTGTGGGGTTAAAGGATCTTTTTTTTGTGCGGCTGCGAAGAAAGTAAACAGCGCCTTGGTATGTCGGCGAGGGTTGCTATGATCGGCGGTCCGAAGAGCCGGGTGGCCGCTGTCGGGCCGCTACGCAATCGATCCTCAGGAGGACGGGATCTATGTCCGGAACAAGAGGCAAGCTCCTCACCATCCAGCAGCACATCATCGAGCGCCAGAAATTGCATCACCCCGATGCTAGCGGCGAATTCAGTTGGCTGCTTTCCGGCATCACCCTAGCCACCAAAGTTATCGCCGACCACGTTCGTCGAGCGGGCCTTCATGACGTTCTCGGTTCGGCGGATCAGATCAACGTGCAGGGCGAGGAAGTCCAGAAACTCGATCTGATCGCCAACGAGACGATCATGGCCTGTCTAGGCTATCGCGGTAACGTCGGCATCATGGTTTCGGAAGAGGATGACAAACCCACGATTATCCAGGAACTGAACGGGGCGGCCAAATACATCGTTCTTTTCGATCCCCTGGATGGATCAAGCAATATCGATGTCAACGTCTCCATCGGTACGATTTTTTCCATTCTACATCGCGTGGAAGGTGTCGACTCCAGCAAGGTGATGGATCACATCCTACAACCTGGTTACAAACAGATCGCCGCCGGCTACGTGGTGTATGGCAGCAGTACGGTGATGGCATACACCACCGGTGACGGCGTGCACATGTTCACGCTCGATCCTTCCATCGGGGCCTACTGCCTGAGCCACGAAAGCGTGAGAATGCCTGAGACAGGCAAGACGTACAGTGTGAACGAGGCGTACCGTTCCCAGTTTCCTCAGGGCATTCAAGAGTACTTGGAATGGGCCAAGTCGGAAGAGGCGGCTTACAGCCTGCGATATATCGGCTCGCTCGTGGCGGATTTTCACCGAACTTTGCTTCGTGGAGGCGTATTCCTTTATCCGCCCACCACGAAAACGCCGGGCGGAAAGCTGCGACTGCTTTACGAGGCGAATCCGATGGCCATGCTCGCGGAGCAAGCCGGAGGCGCTGCCAGCGACGGCAAAATGAGGATCCTCGACAAAGTACCGACGGCGCTCCACGAACGGACACCTCTCATCATCGGGAGCCGAAGCGAAGTGGACCGAGTTCTCTCCTATTTGTAGGGCTAGCAGCCTGTTGAAGGACAAAAGGGTTCAGTAGGACCGACTTTCCAGTTGGTCCTATTTGGGTCGGCTGCGGTGCGTAAACGACCGGAAAGTCATTTTCGCTGGATTCCCTCAACAGTCCGTGACCGAGTTCGATCTCGTTTTTCCCTGTACTATCACCCTCGCCGGCGATTCGGTCGA
>JADFIX010000628.1 GCA_022566435.1 Planctomycetota bacterium | reverse complement strand
GACCTGATCGACGGAGTACACCTCCAAGTGGCGCCGGTCCGCCACGCCGGACTTGAGCGGCTGGATCAAATACTGTGTGCGATCGTGTCGAATGCGAATGGGGTCGGCACTGTGGGCAAACAAATTGATGAGCGGCGTGCAATGGAGCCGAACGTTGTCCCGCGTGACCACCGGCAACGAATCCAGCCGGCGACTAAACGTGAACCGCAACTCGAGCGCTTGCTCTAGATCGAGCTCTTGCACGGCGCGGTCCAATCCGTGGACGTCGATGAAAAGGAAACGCTCCTTGAACGCGAAATACTCTTGCACAAGACGATAGCCCACAAAGGAGTGCGATGGATAGGGAATGACGCCCTCCGATCGGTCCAATCCTGCCGCATGAACCTGATCGGTCGGCAGCGAAAAGGTCGCCCGATTCTTCGCGGTACTCGAAACACTCGAAACCCCAACTTCTTCCAAGTGAGCGCAAAGCAATAAGTACAGCGTAAACGCCGTGCGCGGATCGCCCGCGAGATGCAAGCGAACCGTATCCAATTCAAGCTGATCCAGCGAGGCCTTCGGCGCCGTCCGGAGACGAAGGACAAGCTGAACAGGACGCGCGGCTTCGGTTTCAAGGCGAACGTCCTCAATCTGCCACGGATTCAAATGGACAGGCCACGTCGAACGATACCGGCACCGAGTACCGTCCACCGGCACACTTGCGAACTCCGCACCTGGTTCGATGCGCAGCGGCGCCTGCATCGCCTCGATATCCGGCAGCAGTTCCAGAATCGTCATCGATGGAACCGACCGGACATAGTGCGGCCAGAGCAGCGACATCATGGAGGCCGTGATTTCCGGCAATTCGTCGTCCAGCTTCTGCCTGATTCGACCACAGAGAAAGGCCACACCCTCCAGCAGACGCTCTACATCCGGGTCGGAGCCTCGGTCACCCAGCGTTCGCGCGATCTCCGGATTGAGCCGTGCGAATTCCGGGCCGACATCTCGCAGATAGCGCAGCTCGTCTTGGTAGTAAACATTGCTCACTGAATGATCCTGCCGATTCTGTTGGTTCGGCTCATTCGGCGGATGCCGCCCGCCACAAGCATGGGCTGAATTCGACGCGCGAGGAGAACCGGTGGGAACAGCCCCGCCGCACCCATCGGGCCAAGTATCCCGCCTGTGTGTCCATCGCCGACGCAACGCACGGAATATCCGGCGAATAACCGAAAAAGCGGAGACTATTCGGAGACATTGAACTGTCCGCTGCCCGCCACCTGTGTTTCATAGCAAACGCGGTGCTCACCTGACTGACTGACAAGCACGGCGTCGACGCGGAATACGAGTTGCCGCGGCGCATCGTCGTCTTCCACACGGGCCACGCGCACCCGACGCAAGCGAGGCTCGTACTTCTCGATCGCGACTCGGATGGACTCCTGTACGCGCTGCAGATAGTCGCCGCTACCGATCGTCAAGTCGGTCATCGCGGGAATGCCGTAGTCCGGCATCGCTTCGCTCATCCCGTGCCGGGAGTTAAGGAGCCGGACTAGATGCTCGCGAACAGAATCCATCAGGGCATCGAGATCCTCCGTCGCGGAAGACTCGTAACGTCCACGACCGGAGACCTCGATCTCTGCCAACCTTTGAAGAAGCGTTTTTTCACCGCTCATCGGGAACATTCTCCGATGCAGCGTATTCGCAATAAGCCGCCGCCGGAAGTTGCCACAAGAGCCGCGGCCAGCGCGGATCACGAGACAGTCCGGTACGGTCATTATCCGCCACCCGGTGACCGCCACTTATCCATTTCGACTACAGAATCCGGCAGCCAATTCCACTCGACTTCCTCATAAACAAAGCTGACCTGCTCCATGTGCCGATAGCTCTCGTTTCGGGGATCGAAACTCATCGGCATGTAGGGTTGCATATCGACGATGCGCGCGTTGCGCAGCGTAATCTGATAGTACTGCTCCTCCTGCCGAGAAGTCGGCGAGATGCGATAGAATTTTAACGCCACCTCCGCCAGATTCTGCCCCGTGCAAAGCGCCTTGTGGAAACCGGGCGTGCACTTGTCAATCGTCTTTACGATACGCATGGCCGAGTGCACGCGGACACCGGTTGCCTGCCCGGTCGTGTTGTCCACCGGCTGATGAATATGGTGTTCGATTTCGAACACATCACTCGAATCTTCTCGACCTTCCTTTTCGGAGGATCCCGGGTACTCCCCGACATACAGGTTACATGGGGTTGGCATCGACTCTATCTCCTTTCAAGCGGACCGAAAACTCGCCCCCTTCCCTTCCGGCACGATACCGAAGCTCTCCGAAGGCTGGGCGAAGCGAGGAACTCAGAACACAATGCATCCGCGGCTCATCGAAAAACGACCGGATGCGTCAATAAAGAAACAAAACCCGATAGACATTATTCCTGAATTAAGCAAGATACGTGCCGGTTGATGCGGGGTACCCCACGTCAAAATCGAGTTTCTCCGTAAACCATTGACCCATAAGCGTTTATGATCGCGCCGCGTCCAATCTATCGCTCGACTGCATATCGAAGCACCCTGTTAATTGGGGCTCTACGCCCTTCTTCTAGGGGCAAAGTGGGCACGTGACACCAACGAGCCGAACGCGCGCCCGACATCGCGCGGCGAAAAGTCATACGAACACAAAAAAGCCGGCCCGATCAAACCGCGGCCACGATCTACCGGCGGCCCATCCGCTTCACCGCAACGCCGGCGAGGGATGCTGAGCCACAGGATTCTCGCGATCGACAAATCCGTATCTCGCCTACACCGCTTAGGAAGGCGGCGGATCAAACTGCCCGACCATCGATAGCTCGACTTCCACGCCCTTCAGTTTGAAGTGCGGAATCATCTGGATTTCCGACTTAAACATACCCGGTTTTCCGGGAACCGGCTCCGCCGTCACCTGAATCTCTTTCAGTGGATACTTTGCCGCCAGCTTGTCATCCAGCGTGCCCTGGCGACAGTACTGCTTCAGCCACTTGTTGATCTCAGTGACCATCTTGTCGGCGTCCATCACCCGACCCATGTTCTCACGCCAAATCACCTTGAGATAGTGCGCAATGCGGCACGACAACATCAGGTACGGCAAGGACATTCCCAATCGCGCACGGGTTTCGTCTTCTTTGCCTTCGGCCGTATCCGGAAACTTCCCGACTCTCTTGGCAGACGGGGCATCAAAGAACGCCGCGTTGTCGGACCCTTTTCGCATGACCAATGGGATGAAACCGAAGTTGCAAAGGTCCACGTCCATATCCTCGGAAATCAATGTCTCGGTCGGGATCTTCGTATGATGTTGCCCCGTCGCTTCGTACTGGTGGAGCGGAAGATTCGGCACGGTCCCACCGCTGTTGGGCCCGACGACGGAATTGTACCAGCCGAAATTCGCGAAACTCTCCGTCATCCGACCGGCAAGGGCGAAAGACGCATTGCCCCACAGGTACCGTTCGTGGTTTTCGATCCGTACGTCTTCCTCGAACGTGAAGTCCTTCACGTCCCCGTCTTCGACGGTATACGGCTTGCGCAACAGGAACCGCGGCATCGAAAGACCGATGTACCGCGCGTCATCCGAGTCGCGAAACGAGTTCCATTTGGTGTACTGCGGTTGCTCGAAAATTTCGTACATCTCGGACATCTTCGGCAGCCCGGTAAACGATTCCTCCCGCTTGCCGAACATCTTCGGGCTCGTACCACCGAGGAACGGGCACTTGGCCACCGCCGCCACACGGGCGATTTCGCT
>JADFIX010000627.1 GCA_022566435.1 Planctomycetota bacterium | reverse complement strand
GGCATTGAGGGTTCGGAAGAGTGCGACGACGGCAACCCCGACGACGGTGACGGGTGCTCGTCGACCTGCACAGTGGAAAACGGATGGGATTGCACTGGTAGGCCGAGTGTCTGCACCACGACCTGCGGGGACGGCGCCGTTGCCGGGTCCGAGGAATGCGACGACGAAAACGCCGACGACGGTGACGGGTGCTCGTCGAGCTGCACGGTCGAAGTCGGATGGAATTGCACGGGTGAACCGAGTGTCTGCACGGTCAAAGACGGATGGACTTGCACGGGTGAGCCGAGTGTCTGCACCACGACCTGCGGGGACGGCGTCAATGCCGGTTCCGAGGAATGCGACGACGACAATCTCGACGACGATGACGGATGCTCCTCGACGTGCACGGTGGAGGACGGATGCGCGTGCAGCGGCGAACCGAGCATGTGCGCATGTAGACCGGTCGAACCGCCTGATTCGAACAGTCGAAAGAAGAATCGCTATATCTCGTTCGATCCGAACAACCCGGGCCGGCCGGTCAAGCTCAAAGTCACGTTGACCGACAGCTTGCCGCATCCCGGTTCAGTCGGCAATTCCTGGTGGGCGCAAGCGCCGATCGTTGCCGATGCCGGTGCGCCCAAGCCCCTTCTCGCGGCCGGTGAATGCGCCGCATTGCTCGGTCCGGAGGTGACGGCCGCCGCGCTGGACTGGGACGCCGCCGGTTGTCAGACGCTGCACGTCACGGGTTGTCCGATCGAACCGACCAGCGAATACGAGGTCCAAGCGGTGGTGGATGTGAGCCCGTCGGCAGCACTCATGGTCTCGACGATTCTCAAACCGGGCGACAAGTGGTGGGGTGATACGGTGGGCAACTTCGATAGTGTCGAGTGGACGCCCCCGCAGGGTACGACGAACATCGACGACGCCGTGGCGGCCATCAAAACGTTCCAGGGCGGCCAGGTCGTACCGCCGGGGCCGGTTCCTCCGGGAAACGTCGCACATTTGGCAGTGACAGACATTCACCCCGGAGACGTCAACACCATCGTAAACGCCAACGATGTTTTGTTTGTCATTCTGGCGTTCCAGGGGGAACCGTATCCCTTCGGCCCGGCGGACACAGACGGGAACTGCCCGTAACACCGTGTTGACGCGCCGAACCATGAGGTATCAGCGAAAACCAATGCACAGGTAGTGAATGACAAGGAATCCCCGTATTTCTCCGGATTGTCTACTGTTTCATCCTTGCGACGAGACGGGCGAAGTGCTAGCCTTTGCCTAGGCGCACGTGTTCTACGCACGACCTTGATGCATAGGCCATTGTGGTTGCGTTCGTGCCGGCAGCGACCATCCACATTGAACCGATCATCCTCTTGGGTCATTGGAGGCGTGATTCGTTAGCTTTTCAGAGGGATTCCCATTTCGTCTATAAGGAGCATCAGTTATGTCACCGAGGTTATTCAAGTCAGCCATATGGACCGTCACGATCGTTTCCGGCCTCGTCATGCCCTTCGGCGTAAGGGCCCAAAAGGCGACGTCGGTTGAGTACCACTATCGCTACTTCGATCAGGCGATCGCGTTGGAACGCGACCCCACGCGGATCGCGATGTTTGAGAGTGCGCTGGAGCCGAACCCGGCCGCGGCGCTGAAGGCCTGTGCCGCCAAGTGCGGCCTCAACGCCAGGGCGATGGCCAAATCGCAGGTGCCGACGATGTGGATGATGGAAACCGGCGCGCTGGCGCGGGATGCGGCTGGTGCCGAAAAACTCGTGTCCACCATCGCGGCGGACGATGATGTCGGATTTGTATCCCCCGTGTTCCTGGATGGGCAGGGCGAACCGGTCATCATCACACAGTACATTCACGTCGGATTTTCTGAGACCACCACCGCCGCCGCGGCCCGCGCGTTGCTGGCGAGTATGGGTGCCGGACAGATCGAGGCAAGCGATTGGGCAGGTATGGCGGGCGTGTACCGCGTCAAGGCCGGCACACGCAACGGCTTCGGGGTGCTTCGTATCGCGAATGCGATCGCCGCCAAACCGGGCGTCAAGTTCGCCGAGCCGGACATGGTCAAGACCAGCCGACGGTCTTTGATTCCCAATGATACGTTTTTTGATCTTCTGTGGGGCCTGCACAACACCGGGCAAAGCGGCGGGACCGTGGACATGGATATGGACGGTCCGGAGGCGTGGGATTTGACCATCGGCGATCCCGCGATCATCACCGTGATTCTGGACGACGGCACCCAGCAGGATCACCCGGACATCAACCAGATTCCCGGCGCGGATTTCACCGGTAGCGGCACCGGCGGCGGACCGTTCAATCAGTGTGACAACCATGGCACCGCGGTTGCCGGTTGTACGTCGGCCATCATCAACAACGCCCTCGGTGTCGTAGGTTCGGCACCCGGCTGCAAGATCGCCGCCGCGAAGTGGAGCATTTCCACCCTGGGAAACCCCTGTCCCGGAACGGGGAGCTTTGCGATCAGTTGGTTCGTCAACGCCCTCAGCTTTGCCGAGTCGATCGGGGCCAAAGTAACCAACAATAGCAACGGATTCGGACCCTCGGCGTCGATTACCACAAAGTACCAGCAAACCAGAGACGCCGGAATCGTACACTTTGCCTCCGCCGGCAACGACGGCACCAGCGTCATCGGTTATCCGGCCAACCTTCCGACGGTCAACGCCGTCGGTGCAATCAATCGCTTTGGAAACAAGGCCTCATTCAGTACGTTCGGAGTCGGCCTGGCCTTTATGGCCCCCGGACAGTCGATTGCCTCCACCGATAGAACAGGGAACGATGGATATGTCGGCGGCGACTACGTGCTGATCGACGGCACCTCCTTCTCTTCACCGTACGCCGCGGGTGTGGCCGCACTGGTGTTCTCTGTCGACAACACGCTCGTCCCCGACGACGTCGAGCAGATATTGAACAGCACCGCGACGGACCGCGGGGCTGCCGGCTACGACACGGTCTACGGTTGGGGGATCCTCAATTTGTTCGGCGCTGTGCAGGCCGCGATGCCTCAGACCATCACGCTTTCCGGCTCATGTTTTTACGACGTCGCGATGGCCAACCCGGTGAACACCGTAGCGGTCGAGATCTTGAACCTCGATACAGGCGCGAGCTTTGTGGCCGGCACCGTCAACAACGCCTACACGCTCGATCTCGAGCCCACGACGGACATCAGCGACGGGGATACCCTGCGGTACATTGCCAAGGACGGCGTTGAGTTCATCAACGTCACCGACCGCCTCGTCACCCAAGCCGATCTCATGGCCGGGAACATCGTGTTGGACCTGGTCCTCGACGAGTTCTATCTCGACTTGGCCGACTTTCCCATGTATGAAGCCGACGGGCCCAATCACAATGATTTTTCGGGTGCGGCCGTAGCCCAGATGGTTCTCAACTACATCTGGTGGGACAGCGACATCGACCCGACACCTCCGCTTCTCTTTGACGACCAGTCGGTCTTGTACGACCTCGGCATCAGTCTGAACGCGACACCGGCGCTCAGTGTGTTCGATCCGGTGGGTATGCGGGCGACCATACAGAACAACCGCCCGCTGCCCTATTCGCAGTTCGGCTACAACTTCTCGATCCGTCAGGACACCGACAGCACGGAAATCCTCAAGCAGATTGCACAGTGGGTCGCTTACGAAATCGGCGAGTTCGGCGGTCTCGAGCCGGGCCACCCGGAGCACGTCCCCGGTGTCATCCCCGCCTACGGCGATTACTCGAACTGGATGGCTGTTCGCGGCATCCA